>DASXKV010000041.1 GCA_036496605.1 Gemmatimonadaceae bacterium
CGCCTACGCGGTGGAGCACCCGGAATCGCGCGGGCTCGGCACGACCGCCACGATCGCCGGTCTGCTCGGCGACACACTGTATCTCGCGCAGGTGGGCGACAGTCGCGCGTATCTCGTGCGCAAGGGCGTGGCGCTGCAGATCACGAAGGACCAGTCGCTCATGCAGCGACTGATCGAGGCTGGCGAGCTCACCCCGGAGGAGGCGGAGCGCAGCGAGCGTCGCAACATCATTCTCCAGGCCCTCGGCCCCGAGCCCTCGGTGAAGATCGATCTCACCTACCAGAAAGTGCGGAAGGGCGACACGCTGGTGTTGTGCACGGACGGTCTCTCGGGACTCGTCCGAAAGGATGAAATCGCGGAGATTCTCCAGGAGAGCAACGATGACTTGCTCACGGCGTGCAGGGAGCTCATCGATCGCGCTAACGAGAACGGCGGGCCGGACAACATCACCGTGATCGCGGCGCGATTCGATGGTTCGCGCCTCAATCCACCGGGGACGGCGGACGAAGTCGGGCATCGTGTGTTCCCGCTGCCGGAGACGGGTCAAACCGCGGCGGTCACCGCGGAGGCCGTCTCTTCCGAACCGCCGCTGCGGCGCCTAACGGATGTGCCTTCGCTGGACGTCGAACCGGAAGTCCTGGAGCCCGTGCTCGCGCCGCCGATGGATGCGTTAGGCAGCCGATCGACGCCGAGCGAGGCGTACGATTTCTCGACGGCGACGACGCCAGTCGCGGGGTCGCCGACGGTGTCGCCGACGCGTCGTCAGACGGGCATGCTCATCGCCGTCGCGTTACTCGTGGCCCTCGTCGCAACGGCCGTCTGGTTCGTCGTCCGGACGGCGGAGCGCGTTTCGCCGGCCGCCGACAGTGGCCGGAGCATAACAACGCAGCCTGCTCCGGCGCCGACGCCGAGGGGTTAAATGTCCATCGAGCTGCGCATCCTCACCGGGGCGCGCGGCGGACACCGCGAGCGCTTCGACAAGCGCGTGATCGCGCTGGGCCGCCACCTGGACTCGGATCTTCGCTTCGATCCGAACGACGATCTCGACGTCTCGGCGCGACACGCCGAGATCAGCGCCAATGCTACGAGTGGCTATCGAATTCGGGACGTCCAAAGTACAAACGGCACATTCGTGAACGGCCGCCGCATCAGTGGCGAGGAGCTACTGCAGAGCGGCGACGTGATATGGCTTGGCGCCGAGGGGCCGCACGTCGAGTTCCACCTCGTCGGCGCGCCTGCCCCTGCCGTCGGCCGCGATGGCGTCAAGGAGACAGTCGTTAGGCCGTCGAAGCAGCGCGTCTCGACGGGCGAGCGCGTGAAGGTAGCGGTGCGACGTGAGACCGCAGGTATGCGTCGCCTGCTCTTGTTCGCTGTCGTGCTCCTCGTTGGCGGCACGGGCGCGGCCTACTGGGTGGGGCACCGTGAATCGCGATCGCAGGTGACGGAGCTCATGCAGCTCCTCGCGCAAAGCGACTCGACCGCCGGCCGGCTGCAGATCCAGCTGCGCGCCATCGGCGACACGACGTTCGCGAGCGCCGTGCGCCAGCAGAATGCGGCGCTTGCGGAGCGCGTTCGGTCCGCGGGGCCGACCGCGTCGCCGACGCAAATCGATTCCTTGAAGGACGAGCTGCGCAGACAACAAGCGATCCAGCAAGGCGTCGCGTTGCTGGATCTTTCAAAGATCAGTATCAGCAACGATGCGGCGGTCGCCTTCCTCGTCTCCGAGCTCGATGGCAAGCCCTACGGCGGCACTGCGTTTGGCGTCACGACGAGCGGTCTGCTCGTCACGAACAAGCACAATGTCCGCTCCCCGGTCACCGGCCGCACAGCGACGCGCCTCGGAGTGAAGTACGCGAACACCGACATCCTGCTGCACGCACACGTCGTCGCGGTTGCGCCAGACTCGGACGTCGATCTCGCGCTCGTCCAGGTGGAGGAGCCCGGGCACTACGCCATTGTCGCAGGCGTTGCGCGTACGCTGGCCGATCTGCACGCCGGCTCGCCGGTGATCGCCATCGGCTTCCCGCACGCACTCGACGTGCCGATGGAGGGGAATTTTGTGAAGACGAGTCTCACGGCCGGTACGGTGAGCAAACTCTTACCCGATCTCCTGCAGATCGATGCGTACGCGAGCCATGGCTCGAGCGGCAGCCCGATCTTCGATGCGAATGGCTGGGTGATCGGCGTGGTCTTTGGGGGCGATCCGCAGAGTCAGGGTAGGCTCACGTACGCGGTGCCGGCGTCGAAGCTCGAGGGAATGTTGAAAGGGGAAGCGCGTGCCGTGCTTCGGCCGTAGGGGGCGTTGGGAACGGCTCGAGAAGGGCGGACTCACTACGCGGGCGTGTATTTACCCAGAATCCGAGCCCCTCGCGCTCCCGTTGCCCTCGGCACATTGCCGGTTCGCCTCGTGACATGGAGATAGGCGAGTAGCGCGAACGCGACCGATTCCTTCGCCTCACCGTCGAAGAACTCGTCCGCGAACGCTCGCACGCGGACCGGAGCGATGAGCGTCCCGATCATGCCGACCAGTGTGGGATTTCGTGCGCCGCCGCCGGAGATGAGGACTTCCGTAATTGGCTCGGGAAGAAATCGGCGATACGCGTCAGCGATGCTGCGCGCCGTGAGCGCGGTCGCGGTCGCGACGACGTCCTCGGTCTTCGCGTCGGGACGCGCCGCGCGGCATCGCTCGATGAGCGTTTGCACATAACGGGCATCGAAGAGCTCCGGGCCCGTCGACTTGGGCGGAGGACTCGCGAAGTAAGGCGCGGCGAGCAGCTCGGTTGCGACGTCGTCGATTGGAGTGCCCGCGGCAGCGAGCCGGCCGTCCACGTCATACGGAAGGCCGGGCACGAGCGAGCGAACGACGCGGTCGATCACACTCGCGCCCGGTCCCGTGTCGAAGGCACGCACACCGTCGAATGCGCCGTCAGGCGGAACGACGGTCACGTTGCCGATGCCGCCGATATTCTGGAGCGCGCGCCAGCCCGGACCGGAGAAGATCAACGCGTCCGCCATCGAGACGAGCGGCGCCCCATGACCGCCGGCGGCGACGTCGCGCACACGGAAGTCGCTCACGACGTCGATGCCCGTGCGCTCGGCGATCACCGCCGCCTCACCGAATTGCCACGTCGAGTGTTGCGGCTCGTGCCAGAGCGACTGGCCGTGGGAGCCGATCGCGCGCACTTCGTTGCGGGCGACGCCCGCGTCGGCGAGCACGCCGACGACTGCCTCCGCGAGCCAGCCGCCGAGGTCGAAATTGAGGCGACAGTATTCCTGTGCCGTGCCGGCGCTCAACGCTTTCCGGAGTCGCGCGTGTTGCTCTTCGCTGTAGGGCGTCACGCGAAAGGCGAGCAACGTCGCCCGGCGTTCGTCGCTTGGCTTTGCCGTGCCGAGATTATCGGCGAAGCGCACGACCGCCGCCGAGATGCCGTCGAGCGAAGTGCCACTCATGACTCCGACGTAAACGCGCCCCTCGCTGCCGATGCCTAACGAGCTCATTGCCGGTGTCTCACGGCCGCGTCGTCACCAACGGGGGGCGGCTCCCGGCCAATCGCGCGACGAATCAGGCCGCCGGTTTGCGCAAGCGCCTGGTCGGCGTCCTCGAGCGACGAGTCGAGGAAGTGCATAACGATTGCCGTCTTCACCGTGCCGCCGGCGCGCTCGAGCAACGCCCGCGCGTCCTCGCGCGAAAGGTCGCAGACTTCGGCGATGATGCGCTCGCTCCGATCCTCGAGCTTCTTGTTGGTCGCCCGCAGGTCGACCATGAGATTGCCGAACGTCTTGCCGAGCCGGATCATCGCGCCGGTGGTGATGGTATTGAGGACCAGTTTCGTTGCGGTGCCGGCCTTCATGCGCGTCGAGCCGGTGACGACCTCCTCGCCGGTGATCGGCAGAATGAGAATGTCGACCAGCTGCCTCGTCTCGTCAGGCGGCGGCGAGCAGGCGACGAGCGCTGTCCGCGCACCGAGCTCGCGCGCACGGACGAGCGCGCGCCGAACATACGGTGTCGTGCCCGAGGCAGCGATGCCGATGACGAAGTCGCCGCTGCGCACGCCGTGCGCGGTCAGGTCTTCGACGGCCGACTCGAGTCGATCCTCGGCTCCTTCCTGCGATCGCGTGAGGGCTTTCTGACCGCCGGCGATGATCCCCTGGACCATCTCCGGATCGGTGCCATATGTCGGGGGCATTTCCGATGCGTCGAGCACGCCGAGTCGGCCCGACGTGCCAGCGCCGACATAGAAGAGGCGTCCGCCGCCGCGAAATGTTGCTTCCGCGGCCTCGATGGCGTGGGCAATTGGCTCGCGCTGAGAGCGCACCGCGTCAGGGACGCGCGCGTCCTCGGCGGCAATCAGATCGACGATCTCGATTGGCGACGCGAGATCGATGTTGGCCGTGCGCGGATTGCGCTTTTCAGTGATGCGAGGGTCGACGATGCGTGGCGGCACGGAGGAAAGATAAGGGAGAGGTGTGAGGGGCTAGGGGCTAAGGCTAGGCGCTGGGGACTAGGGACTAGGGACTAGTGGTGCTGACGCTAACTTTCTCAACGATTGGATTCGGAGAGGCTGAACCGTGATTGCGATGAAACGAACTGTTGTTCTTGTCGCCGCGACGACGGCGCTCCTGGTCGCGTGTCGTACGGCGCAGACGCCGCCGCGTTCCGCGACCGACATCGGCTCACCGAGTCGCGCGCCGGATCTCGGTCCGGCGATGTACTCGGGCGACCGACGGCCAGCGATTTTCCCGTCGGCCTGGCCGTACAAAGCGGGGCGTCGCTCGGTGTTCGGCGCGCACGCGATGGTGGCGAGCGACGCACCGCTGGCTGGACAAGCCGGGATCGAGATCATGCGCGCAGGGGGAAACGCCGTGGATGCGGCCGTCGCCGTCGGCTTCGCCCTCGCCGTGGTTTATCCGGAGGCCGGTAACATCGGCGGTGGTGGATACATGGTGATCCACATGGTCGATGGGCGCGCCGCGGCGCTCGATTATCGAGAGATCGCGCCACTCGCGGCGAACAGGAACATGTATCTCGACGCGCAGGGCAATCTCACCGACAAGAGCATCATTGGGCCATTGGCGTCGGGCGTGCCTGGTGCCGTTGCAGGCCTAACGAGCGCACTGGCCAAGTACGGTACGATGCCGCTTGCCACGGTGATGGCACCGGCAATTCGTTATGCGGAGCAGGGGTTCATCGTCGACAGCGCGTTCAGCCGGTCGTTGTCGTCCAACGGCAGGCTGATCGGGCAGTTCGCGGGCCAGAGTGCCTTCCTGGTTGACGGGAATGCTGTCGCGCCGGGAACGCGGCTGCGTCAGCCGGTTCTCGCGCGAACACTTCACCGCATCGCCGAGCAGGGCGCGCCGGGATTCTATCAGGGTGCGACGGCGCAGGCGATCGCCGACGAGATGCGGCGCGACAGTGGCATCATCACGACCGAAGACCTCGCCCGGTACCACGCCGTGTGGCGCGATCCCGTTGTCTCCTCGTATCGGGGCTACAAACTCTTCACGATGCCGCCGTCGTCGTCGGGCGGGGTCACGATTACGGAAACGCTGAACATCCTCGAAGGCTACGACTCGTTGTCGCCCTTTGGCAGCGCGCGTTATGTACATCTCCTCGGCTCCGCCTATCAGCGCGCGTTCGTCGATCGAAACTCGCAGCTCGCCGATCCGGCGTTCTATCAGGTGCCGATCGCGAAGTTGACGGACAAGCAGTACGCCGCGAGGCTGCGCGATGGCATCCCGCCCATGCACGCGACGCCGACGGCGGAGGTCGAGCGCGACATGGCGGCGCTGCGTCCCGTCGAGCCGGTGAAATCGGGACACGAAGGCACGGAGACGACTCACTATTCGGTCGTCGATCAAGCGGGTAACGCGGTCGCGACGACGACGACGCTCAACGCGCTGTTCGGCTCCGGTGTATACGTCCGCGACGCGGGGTTCTTCCTCAACGACGAGATGGACGACTTCGCAGCACAGCCGGGCAAGCCGAACATGTTCGGCCTCGTTCAGGGCGAGGCGAATGCCATTCAGCCAGGGAAGCGCATGCTGAGCGCGATGTCACCGACGATCGTGCTCGATCGCGATGGCTCTCTGTTGCTGGTGGTCGGGAGCCGCGGTGGGCCACGCATCATCACGAGCACGTCGCAGGTAATTCTGAATGTGCTCGATCATCACATGATTCTGTCCGACGCGATGGCCGCGCCGCGCCTGCATCATCAAGCGCTCCCAGACACGTTGCGTGTCGAGCGCAATGGACTCGAGCCGGCGGTGATGGATTCGCTCAGAGCGATGGGCTACGCGGTGGGCTGGACCGGCGGCATCGGCCTCGTGAATGCGATCATGAAGGTAAAGGGCGGGTACGAGGGGATGAGCGATCCACGATCGTCGGGAGAGCCGGTGGCGTGGTAGCTGAGGGTTGGGGCAGAGGGTGCTTGTCATCCTTGAGGAGCGAAGCGACGAAGGATCTACTTTCACGACCCCGAAAGTAGATCCTTCGCTTCGCTCAGGATGACAAGCACCCTCAACCCTCTGCGCTCAACCCTCCGCCCTCGACCCTCTAGGTCGCAACGCGGACTTGTGTCGGCGAGTTGAGCTTCACGACCATCGTGCTCGTGTTGTTGATGCAGCCCTCGTAATTCGCCGTCGCGGCAGCCGTGGCGGCGCCTGCTGCTGCACCGACTGCACCGCCGATCACGGTCGACTTCGTGTTCTTGCCAAGGATCTGACCGGCGATCGCTCCGATACCGGCGCCGATCGCCACCTTCTGGGCATCCTTGCTCTTCGGCTCGTTGCGAACCCGCGTGATGTTCGCGCTCTGGACACTCGCGTCGAGCGGATAGGTCTTGCCGCCGAAGGTGACCGAATTCACCGCGAACTCCATGATGATCTGGTCGTTGGCGTTCTCGCTGCGCTTGAGGTTCGTCACCGTTAGGCTGACGGTCGAGCCAGCAGGAATCGTCGCGCCATTCGAGCCGGTGACGGCGTTCTGCGTCGTCGCGGTGATACGGTCGCCGACCTTGTTCGTGTTTGTGCAAATGTTCGCGGTCGGCGTCAACGAGAGCGTCGTGCCCGCGGCGATCGAACCGACGGCACCCCCGCTGTTCGATGCACCCGAGGCCGGATGCGTGACGGTGTTGCCGCTCGGCGTCGTGTGCGCCGTCTCGCGCGGCGTCTCACGCGGTGTCTCGCGCGACGGACGCGACGTCGATCGCGGGGTGGTTCGCGCCGGTGCGGAAGTCGCCGGCGGACTCGCCGGAACGTCCTTCAGTTGTGGCTGAGCGGTGCTGTCGCTCCCGGCCAGCGCCAGGTCACGACCCAACGCGGATGTGTCGCGATTGAGAGCACTCGCGGTGTCTTGTTTCCCGCTGTCAGCCTTGCATGCGCCGAGCAAAACCAGCGCGCCGAGCGCGAGCGGCGCCATATTGCGGCCGATATATTTCGCCATCGATCCCCCCTCCTGGTACGAGTGCGACCTAACGTCGACAAAAAGGTTTCCAACTGTCGCAAGAACAACGACTTAGTCCTAGCGTATCTGGCTCCGGAATTCAAGCGGTATGCCTTCACTGAAGGCTCTCGTTAGACTGCTCCCCTATTACCGCCCTTACCGGTCGAATGTTGCCATAGGGCTGGGGCTGGTAATTGTCTCGTCCGCTCTGGCGAGTGTGGTGCCTCTGTTTCTGAGGCGCGCGCTCGATGGAATACGCGCCGAGGTCGCGCTCCGTAACATCTGGCTGCTCGCGCTGGCGATGGTCGCGATCTCGCTCTTTGCCGGCGCGCTGCGCTATTGGATGCGTGATCTGCTCAATGGCGTGAGCCGGTGGATCGAGTACGATTTACGAAACGCGCTCTACGCCGCGCTCGAGCTGCTCGATCCATCGTACTATGCGCGCACGCGGACTGGCGACATCATGGCGCGCCTGACGAATGATCTGAGCGCCGTGCGCATGGCCGTTGGGCCGGCGATCATGTACCTCACCAATACCGTTGCCGGCGGAGCGTTCGCGCTCTTCTTCATGCTACGCATCGACGCGCGCCTAACGGCCATCGCCGTCCTGCCGATGTTGCTGCTCCCCGTCATCGGCATCTGGATGGGGAAGCGCATTCACGAACGATTCGAGGCTGTCCAGGAGCACTTCGGCGAGCTGACGATCCTCGCGCAGGAGAATCTCGCGGGCGTACGCGTCGTTAGGGCCTACCGCCAGGAAGCCGCCGAGATACGCCGTTTCGATGCGATGAACGAGGAGTATCTCGTCAAGAACATGGGTCTCGCGCGACTCTATGGCGCGATGCATCCCGCCTTCGTCCTCCTCGCCGGCGCCGGTATGGTCGCAGTGCTCTGGATCGGGGGCGCGTTGACGATTCGCGGTACCATCAGCGTCGGGTCCTTCGTCGCCTTCGGTCTCTATCTCGGAATGTTGACCTGGCCGCTCATAGCGCTCGGATGGGTAATCAACCTGTTCCAGCGTGGGGCCGCCTCGATGGCACGTCTTCTCGATATCCTCGACGCGCGCTCGATGCTCGTCGAGCCCGCAACGTCCCGATCGCTGGGACCGCGAGGCAAAGGCACCGGCCGAACGATCGAGTTCCGGAACGTCGGCTTCTACTACCCGGGCACCGAGGCCAGCCACCACGGCCAGCCCCGCTGGGTGCTGAGGCATGTGTCTTTCACGGCGCCGGCCGGCGCCACGATCGGTATAGTGGGCTCAACGGGCAGCGGCAAGAGTGCGTTGATGGATCTGGTACCACGCTTCCATGATCCGCAGGAAGGAGAGATACTCATCGACGGTGTTCCGATTCGTGAGCTGGACCTGGTGACTTTGCGCACGGAAATCGGATATGTACCACAAGAAAGTTTTCTCTTCAGCGAAACCATTGCGAGCAACCTTGCCTATGGTGCATCGTCAGCCGATGCAGGACGCTGGGCGGCGGATGTGGCGCAGTTAACTCAGACAATTGAACAATTTCCCGGCGGGTTCGATACCATGTTGGGAGAGAGGGGTATCAACCTATCCGGCGGCCAGAAGCAACGGGCTGCGCTCGCTCGTGCGCTCGCACGCCGGCCGGGGATCGTCCTCCTCGACGATGCCTTGTCGGCGGTCGATACGCACACCGAAGCCGAGATTCTGCACGCGCTTCGGACGACGTTGGCAGGACGCACGGCACTCATCGCATCGCATCGCATCAGCGCGATACGTGACGCGAGCTGGATTGTCGTGCTCGAAGGTGGAGAAATTGTCGAGCAAGGGCAGCACGAGGAACTGCTCGCTGCCGGCGGACGGTACTGGGCGCTCCTCAACAGGCAGCAACTCGAGGACGCAATCGAGGACGACGACGAGGAGATCGAGTTGGCGCAGCCTGTGGCGGACGGCGGATCGAATCAATGACGCGCGTGGAAGCGAAGACACATCCGCTGTCTTCGACCGCGGGGGGAACCGCGTCGATGGGTGACGAACGCCTCTCCGCGCTGGAGCAGCAGCTGCGTGCGGCGCTCGAGGAGGTCGCCGACCTCCGGGCTCGCGACCAGCTCAAGACGCAGTTCCTCGCCAACATCTCGCATGATCTCCGCACGCCGCTCACCGCGGTCATCACGCATGCGGAAATTCTGCGCGATGGACTTCTTGGTCCGCTGTCCGATCGTCAGATGGAGAGCATCAACGGTATCATCAGCGGCGGCCGCCAATTGCTGTCGCAAGTGGGTGAGATTCTCACGTACGCCAAAGGGGCCGCGAATCAACTCACACTGATACCGGCCAGCTTCTCGATCGCTGACGTGTTACAGCAGGTGTATTCGCTCAACGAGTCGCTGCTCGCGCGCAAGAAAATTCAGTTCGAGTTCGACGTCGATCCGAGTACGCCGGTGATCGTCGCCGACCGCGAGAAGGTGACACACATCGTCGGCAACTTGTTCGGTAACGCCATCGACTTCACGCCCGCCGGTGGCAGCGTATGGCTCAAGGCGCAGCAACGACGTCGCGCCGAGGTGATTGAATTGCTCGTCGAAGTCGGCGACACGGGCGTTGGCATCGCGCCCGAACATCACGATCTGATCTTCCGTGAATTTGCCCAGGTCGATGCGACGCCCTCGCGTCCCCATCATGGCACGGGACTTGGATTAACGATCGCGAGAAAGCTCGTGGAGCTACATGGTGGACAGATCTGGGTCGAGAGCACCGTTGGGACAGGGAGCCGATTCTTCTTCACGATCCCCTATTCGGGGTGATGAGCACGCTGCACACGTGCTCATCGTCGAAGACAACGACCTCGTGAGTGGCGCGCTGCGCGTCCTGTTCGAACAGACGGGACGGCGCGTCTCGATTGCCGCGACCGTCGCCGACGCGGTGTCCATCGCGAGCGCGGATCAACCCGATCTGATGCTGATCGACCTCACGCTGCCGGATGGCAACGGGCTCGCCATCCTCGAGCAATTGCGAGGCATCAACCGTTCTCCCCGAGTCGCGGTCGCGCTCACCGGACACGACGAGCCAGGGATCGCCGAGCGATGCGCGGAGCTGGGATGCGCCGACGTGCTCCTGAAGCCGGTGCCGACTCGCGAGCTCCTGAAGCGAGCGGAGGCGTGGCTCGCCTAACGCGGCAGAGGATTGAGGGTCGAGGGTTGAGGACGGAGGGTAAAGAGCTGAGGGTAGAGGGGAGAGCGTGCTCGCCGTCAGAGCCGGTTTCGCAGGGCGGCTGGCGTTAGGCTTTGCAAGTAGCTTGTGAGCACAGACATGTAGTTCGTCATCATCAGAATGCCGACGATGATCAGCAATGCGCCGGCAATGCGATCCACCCAGACCAGCTTCGATCGGTACCGCTGAAAAACGGCGATGAAGCGCTCGACCGCCACCGCCGCGATGAGGAACGGGATCGCCAGACCCAGCGAGTACGCACCGAGCAGAAGAATGCCCCGCCGCAACTCGGCTTGCGTCGCGGTGTAGGTGAGGATGCCGCCGAGGATCGGACCGATGCAAGGACTCCAGCCGGCACCAAACGCAATGCCGACTAGCACCGAGCCGAGGTACCCGAGCGGCTTGTCGGCGATATGAATTCGGCGCTCTCGCGCAAGGAAGCGCATATTGAAGGCGCCGAGCAGATACAGGCCGAGCAGCACGACGAGGACACCGCCGATACGGCTGATCCAGCGGCGATTGAGCAACAAGAGACGGCCGACCGCGGTCGCGGTGGCTCCGAGCGCGAGGAAAATGAGAGAGAAACCGATGACGAACAACAGTGCGTGGACGAGCGCCGTCTTTCGCGAATGCTGAACATCCTCCAGACTCAGCCCGGTCACGAAGGTGACGTAGCTCGGAATAAGGGGCAACACGCAGGGTGACAGGAAGCTGAGCAGGCCGGCGGTGAACGCGATCAGCACACCTAACGAAACGGATTCCATTCCCCCTCTCGCGACGGATGGCGGCGCGGCAACGGCGGACGCGGGCAGCACGTCCAGGCGTCTTCGATTGCTCCGGTGGTATTACGGACTGAAATATCGCGTCTTTCGACGAGAGCGGCGACCGCGCGATGGACGGCGCGGGCTGATTGCGTTGCAGATCGACGCGCTTGCGTACGAAGAGCTGCGCCGCGCGATCGAGCTGGGATACTGTCCGGAGCTCACCACGATGGTTCGTGAGGAGGGCTATGTCCTGCGTCGCTGGTTCTGCGGCCTGCCATCAGCTACACCCTACTGTCAGGCAGGCATCTTCTACGGAGCGAACGACGGCATTCCCGCCTTTCGATTTTACGACAAAGCATCACGCTTCGTCGTCACGTGCAACAGTCCGCGCGGCGTCCAATACATTCGCGATCGCATTCACACGCCGGGTGCGCTCGCCGGTGGTTCCAGCTATGTGAATCTGCTCGACGGCGATGCGCAGACAGTCGCTTTCACGGTCGCAACCCGCCGACGGATGTCGGTCTATCGCCGACTCGGCGGTACGCGCATGGCGCTGCTCATCGCGCTTCATCCGATTCGCTCGGCGATCATCGTCGTGTACTCGGTGATCGAATGGCTGCGTGAAGAGTGGGAACGGACCGTCGGCGAGCTGTCGCGGCAACGGACGCATAGCGAGGGATTGTTTCCGTTCATTCGCATCCTGAGCAACGTCGTCGTACGGGAGCTGCAGACGATGGCGATCCTGCTCGACATCCATCTCGGTGTCCCGGTGATCTACAGCACGTACATGCAGTACGACGAGCTCGGACATCATTTCGGACCGGCGAGCTGGCAGGCGCTTCGCGACCTTCGCCGCACCGACTCACGCATCCGAAGCATTCGACGCATGATTCGCAGCGCCGCCGGACGTGAGTACGATCTGGTGATTCTCTCGGACCATGGGATGGCTCCCTCGGCGAGCTATCGTGTCCGATACGGTGAGTCGTTAGGTAGCACGGTCCAGCGGATTCTCGATGGCGACGCCGCGCGCCGTGGACGAATGAGCCTCAGCACGCACACGAGCGAAAATCCGATCAGCGAGTACGGCGACGTCGGCGCGAATCTGCTTGAGTCGATCGCGATGGAGACGCCGCCGCGGCGGCGTGCCGTGCGCCGCGTGCTTCGCCGGGTTGGCAATTGGATGCGTCGCCATTACGGCGTCCGGGAGCTCATTCTTCCGGAGAAGTACCGCGTCGACGATCGCCACGACGTCGTCGTGACGTACAGTTCGTCGCTCGCGCTCGTGTATTTTGCGGACGTCGCGGAGCGTCTCTCGTACGACGCCATCGCCCGGGACCGCCGTCGCGCGCAGCTGTACGCCCAGCTGCTCGCCCATCCTGGGATTGGCCTCATCGGCACGCTGGACGACGACTCCGTTCGCGTGGAGAACGCGAAGGGACGCGCTTTGATCCGCGACGGCGCGCTCGTCGACGTGCGTGGTGCCAACCCTCTCGAGCCGTACGGCACGGAGCCGCTTCTCGCGCGGGCCGTCGAGCGGCTCGTCAGGCAGGCGAACGCCGGCGATCTGGTGCTCTTCGGCGCATTCGACGGCTATGAGATCGTCTGCTTCGACGACCAGATCGGGGCGCACGGCTCGGCCGGCGGAAGCCAGCTCCATCCGTTCCTGATCGCGCCGCGATCGTTAGGTCTGGAGAGCGCCGTGCTCGAGGACGCGCGCGATCTGCACGGGGCCCTCATGACCAAGTACGCGGTCGAGACTGCCTAACGCGTGGCGGCGAGCAGATAGTCGCGGGCGTCGTCGCCGGACATGCGCTCCGGCTCTTCGGCATCGCCCGCGCGTCGCTGAACGCCGCGGACGACGGTCTCCACGGTCACGAGCGGCGCGTCCGCTTCCGCGACGACGCGACACTCCCACTTGCCGCGGTCGGGTCCTTTGAGCGCGAGCTTGTACTTGGCCGTGTAGACGGTGTAGCGCGCCGGCTTGGCTCCCTCTGCCTCTGGCATCCCGAGCAGTGGCACCGATGAAGGTTCAGGTGGCGCGTCGGCCATGATAACAGGCTCGACGCGTTCGGGATGCGCGGCGATCACGGCGACACCGCTCTCGACACCGCCCTGGCGAATTGGGGAGAAGAAATGCAGCTCGATGAATCGTTCGGCCGGAAGGTTCGCAGCGATGGCGACGAGAAAGCGCTCGCGCGTCGCTTCGAGAAATCGCGTCACGGCGTGCCCACCGCCGTCCGCGTGTCGCCCGCGCGGACGTTCGCGATGCCACGCGCCTCGAGCTCGCGCTCGACGTACAATCGCAAAATGTGCATGAAGTCCTGAGCGTTTGTCACGACGCCGAACGCCTGGTGGGTGCCACGATCCTTCAGCTTGGAGACAACGAACTCGGACGAGTCGACGCAAATCGTGGGCAGCTCGCGCATCGCGCCGTTAGGCTCGGTGACGAACGCCGGCAGCATGTTGCCGGTCGCGATCGCATGCAGTGCCGTCGCGATCAGTATCGCCATCGTCGCCTTCGTCGTGTGGCGCTTCATCGCGTCCTGGCCAGCGATCGAATCGGTGATGACGTCCGGCAACGGACCGTCGTCCCGGATCGATCCCGTGAGAACGTATGGCACGTCGTGAACGACACACGAATACATGATGCCGTCCTTGATGATGCCCTGCTTCACGGCGTTTGCAATGGAGCCCGCCGCGCGCACTTTGTTGATTGCCCGCATGTGCAGGCCATGGCCGCCCGTTGTCGCCTCACCAGTGTGCGTCATGCCGAGCGTCGTTCCGAAGATCGACGCCTCGATGTCGTGCACGGCGACGGCGTTCCCGGCGAGCAACGCGCCGACGAAGCCGTTCGCGATGAACCAGCTCATGTCGTTGCGCGCACGCGAATGCACGAGCGCGGGACCCGTTACCCAGATCGGATAGCCGTGGCGCTCGCGCTCGACGACGAGCAATTGTGCCATCAGCGCGTAATCGATCGGCTTCTCGCGCGAGACCTCGGAGGTCATGAACTTGAACTCGTCGGTGCCTTCGGCACCGACGAGTTCAGTTTGCACGTAGATTCCTTCCGATCCGTCCTCGGCCATGCCGACCGCGACGAGCTCACCCTTACGAATGCGCCGCGCCTCCTTCACCCACAGCGTTCCGTCTCGATCGAGGACGAGTGACGCGTCCATGCGGGGCTCGCGCGGCGTGCGCCACTCACCTTTGACGCGAGCGTAGGTCGGGAGATTCGTTGTCGAGAAGAACCCCTCGGGGAGCACGCCGTCCGCGGTCGCGGCGACGAACTTGGCGTCGGGAGCCGAGGCGAGCTCGGGGCGTTTGAAGTCCGGTTGGGAGAAAGGCACGGTCGAAAGATAAATCCTCGTGTCATGCCAGGCAGAGCTCAGAGCAGCGCGACCGGGTCCCGATCTATCGTCACCCGGAGATCCCCGCCCTTGGGCACTGGAAAGCGTTCCGCGAAGTACCGGGATACCTTCGTGAGCTCGCCGGGATTGTTGGCCTTGAGCAGGAGATGCCACCGCCAACGCCGCTTGATGCGATCGACCGCGCACGGAGCGGGGCCGACGATCTGCATCTCGCCGCCGGATTGCCTAACGAGCCTCTGCAACCAGGCAGCGGCGTTGAGCGCCAGCTGCGCCGTCGCTCCCTCCGTCGTTCCGCTGAAGACGACGTTGGCGAGACGAATGTATGGCGGATACACCGGACGCTCGCGTCCCCGCAACTCCTCGCGCACGAACGACGCGTAGTCATGAGCAACTGCGAATCGTACCGCGTGGTGCGCGGGCACGCGCGTCTGGATGATCACCTCTCCGCCCTTGGGCCCGCGCCCCGCGCGGCCCGCCACCTGACTCAAGAGCTGGAACGATCGCTCCGAGGCGCGGAAATCCGGCAGATTGATGCCGACATCTGCGTCGACGACGCCGACCAGCGTCACATTCGGAAAGTCGAGTCCCTTCGCGATCATCTGCGTGCCGAGAAGCACATCGACTTCGCGGCGCGCGACGCGATCGAGGATCTCCGCGTGTGCCCACTTGCCGCTGGTCGTGTCGACGTCCATGCGCGCGACACGCGCCGCGGGAAAGCGTTCGGCGATCAGCCGCTCGACCTGCTGGGTGCCGAGACCACGCTGCCGCAGCATGCTGCCGCCGCAGCGCGCGCACTTCGTTCGTGGCGGTTCGGCGTGTTGGCAGTAGTGACAGACGAGTCGTTCCGGCGTGCGATGGTACGTCAGGCTGATCGAGCAGTGGGGACAGGCGGCGACATCGCCGCAGTCGCCGCACTGGATGAACGCCGCATACCCGCGGCGATTGAGCAGGAGAATGCTCTGTTCGTGACGCTGGAGGCGGGTCGAGAGCGCGAGCTCGAGCAGCTCGCCGATGACGCGCCGAAAAGGATCGTTAGGCCCGGCACGATCCGTGACGGTTTTCTGGGTTTCGCGGATGTCGACGACGTCGATCGTCGGCAGCCGACCGCCGCCGACACGATCGGGAAGCGAGAGCAGCCTGTGCTTCCCCGCCGACGCGTTCACCCAGCTCTCGAGACTCGGTGTCGCGCTCCCAAGGACGACGACGGCGCCCTCGGTGCGGGCGCGCATGATCGCGACCTCGCGCGCGTGATAGCGCGGCGCCTCGCCCTGCTTGTAGCTCGACTCGTGCTCCTCGTCGACGATGATCGCGCCAAGGTTGGCGAGTGGCGCGAAGATCGCCGAGCGCGCGCCGACCGCGATTCGCTTCTCGCCGCGCCGCAGCGCAAGCCATGCGTCGTAGCGCTCGCCGTCGCTCAGCGCGCTGTGGAGGACGGCGACGCGATTGCCAAATGCCGCGCGAAAGCGATCTACGGTCTGGGGCGTGAGTGCGATCTCGGGCACGAGAACGATCGCGCTCTGGCCACGCTCGTCGACGATCGTGCGCAGCAGCTCGATGTACACGAGCGTCTTGCCGCTCCCGGTTATGCCGTGCAACAGGAACGTTTCGCCCTGACGGCCGGCACGTAAGGCCTGGATTGCTTGTTCCTGAGCAGGCGACGGCACGAGCGCGCGCGCTTCCGTGGGCCGGTCGGCAAACGGATCTCGCGCAACGACGTCCTCCTCGATTTCCACAACGCCGCGAGCAACGAGTCGCTTGAGCACGGATGGCGAGAAGGTCAGCCGCTCGACGAGATGCTCCACCGCAACGCGTCCGCCTAACGACTCGATGAGCTCGAACAGCGCGCGCTGCTGCGGCGCGCGCGCGAAGACGTTGTCTCGATGAAGCAGCGACGGCAGGTCACGGACGATCCGCGCCATGCGGCGACGCTTCTGCGAGGGCACCGGGTCATCGGCGCCGCTCAGGGCAGCGGGCAGCGCACAGCGTAATGCGACGCCGAGGGGAACGACGTAGTACTGCGAGATCCACCGGCACAGCGCGAGCATCGACGCATCGAGCACCGGTGCATCGTCCGGGATCGCAGCGACAGGCTTCGGCGTTATACCGTCGCGCGCGCTGCCCTCGCCAACGACGATCCCGATCTCCTTCCGATTACGAAAAGGAACGAGCACGCGCGTGCCCGCGTCGAGCGGCGTACCTCGGCCCTCTACCGCGTACGTGAACGTCCGAAAGAGCGGAAGCGGCAGGGCGACGTCGACGAGCATTGCCTAAGATAGCGTCCCTGTCATCCCGAGCGCAGCGACGGTAGATCCTTCGTCGCTGCGCTCAGGATGACAGGGATGCCATGGCTCGACGCGTCACACCAAGCCCCGGCGCATCAGGCACGCGAATCTCGCCGCGCTCGATCGTCGCGCCCTCGTACGGATCGTCAGCGAGGAGTGCAGCGCCGTCGAAGTCCGCGTGATCGAGCAGCGACGCGAAGTGCGCTGCCGCCGAGATGCCAAGGCTCGACTCGATCATGCAACCACACATCACGATCATGCCGTGCGCGCGCGCCGTCGCGATCATGCGCATCGCCTCACGAAGGCCGCCGCACTTCGAGAGCTTGATGTTGATCCCGTCGACGATGCCGGCGAGCTTCGCGACGTCGGTCGCGACGACGCACGACTCGTCGGCGATGACCGGGAGCGCGGAGCGCTCGCGCACGAAACGAAGCCCCTCAAGGTCGTGCGACGGAAGCGGCTGCTCGACGAATTCGACTCCCAGCTCGGCGAGGAGATCGATCATTCGAAGGGCGTACTTTGCCGTCCATGCCGCGTTCGCGTCGACTCGCAGAGTCTTCGTTGGCGCGGCACGACGAACGGCGCGAATGATCTCCTCGTCGCGATCGCTCCCGAGCTTGATCTTGAGCACGGGATATTGAATCGCTTCGTCGACGCGCGCCTCGAGCTCCTTCTCCGTCGCCGGAATTCCAATCGTGAAGCTCGATCGCGGCGCCTTCGATGGGTCGAGACCCCAGAGCTTGTACACCGGTATGTCGAGCTTCTTGCCGACGAGATCATGCGCGCCGGCGCTGATCGCCGACTTCATCGAACCGTTCAGTCGGATCGCCGCGTTCATTTCAGTCTCGAGGGTCTCGAGAGCGAAGGGGTCTTCCGAGAGAACGCGCTCGGCAATCGGAGCGAGCCTCCCGTATGCGGCAATCGCGCTTTCGGTTGTTTCGCCGTAAAAGCGATTCGGTGCAGCCTCGCCCCACCCCTCGGCGCCGTCTCGATCGACGAGACGAACGCGAATCAGCTTCCACTCGCTCGAGCCGCCTCGTGCGATGACAAATGGATGCTTCGTGTGAACGGTGTGGGTGTCGTAGGAGAGCTTCATTGGGCGAATTATAGAAGGTTGGGGGTAGAGGGTAGAGGGTAGAGGGTAGAGCGTAGGGCGTAGAGGGCGGAGGTTGAGCTATGCTCGACTCTCCGCCCTCCACAACCCACTGCCCTCTGCCCCAACCGTCTGCCCTCTGCGCTCTGCCCTATGCTCCCTTCGCCAATCTCGCCACGCGCGCGAGGCGAGTGTACTCCTTGGCATTCGGCGACGACGCGAGAAATGCGATGAGCGCATCCGCCAGCTCATACCCGCGCGCATAGCGATCTGCGGGATTCTTCTCGAGGCATCGCATCACGACCGAGGAGAGGACCGCCGGGACGCGCTTGTTCGCTTCGTCGAGGGGAACCGGTTTCTCGTGCACCTGCTTGTAGCCGACGGAGAACGAATCCGCGCCGTCGAAGGGCGGATATCCCGCGAGGGATTCGTAAAGCATGATGCCCATCGCGTAGACGTCGCTCCGGCCATCGATGAGCTTTCCCATCGCCTGTTCTGGCGACATGTAGTGTGGGGTCCCCATCGCACGTCCGCTCGCGGTCAGTCGCCCGTGAAAGCGCGCAGTGGCGATGCCGAAATCGGTGATGATCGCGTTGCCGTCCTCGTCGAAGAGCACGTTGTCCGGCTTCACGTCGCGATGAACGATGCCGTGACGATGCGCGTAGTCGAGGCCTGACGCGACCTGCGCCGACGCCGCGGCGACGAGAAGCGCGTCGACATTGCCCTGCTTTTGCACCTTGTCGGCGAGAGAGCCGCCATCGTAGTACGGCATCACCGTGAAAACGATGCCGTCGACTTCACCGTAGTCGAGGATCGGACAGATGTGCGGATGGCAGAGCTGGGCCGCGGATTCCGCCTCACGACGGAAGCGCTCGGCGATCTCCGGATCCTTCCCGAGGTGCGCGTGGAGTACCTTGATGACGACGCGTCGAGCGAGGAGCGCCTGTTCGGCAAAGTAGACGTCGGCCATGCCGCCGCCGCCGAGCCGGCGAATGACACGATAACGGCTCCCGGTTGCGCGACGAAGCTTCGAGATCTCCGCGTCCGGCTGCTCGAACGGCGCTGCGATGACCTCTGGCAAGGGGTCATTACATCGGGTACACGCCGCGGCCGACGCGCGGTTCCACGTCCCGCACTCAGGACAGAACATGCATCACCGGCATTCGCGTCAGCCCCCGAATTGCATGCGTACGAAATCGAACGGCGGCCACGGACCACTGAGGTCGAGAGCGAGGCGGGGGTTGCGGCGTCGCTGGTCGTCGACCGCGGCAATAAAATCATCCCAGAGCTCTCTGTCCACCAGGAACGCAGAGCTGAGAACGATGCCGGTGAGCTGCTCCGATTTGAGTGGAACGGCAACAACCGCGTGACGCCGCAGCAAGCGCAGCGACTCCGCTGCCGCTGCAGCGACGTCCGATCCCGTCTCCCGCTCGGCAGCTTTGCCGTCGACGCGACCGACATGAACTCGCGCAACCGCTCGGTCCTCGACAAACGACAGCGCTTCGGTGAGCGTGATGTAGTGCAGTTCGAGCCATCGAGTGAGCGTCTCGCGGGACCGGAATACCGTTCCCACGGGCGCGGGCAGAACGGGCGCTTTTCCGAAGACGTCGTCCACCACGCGCCGATATTGATCGATCATCTCACCGGTCGGTGGCGCCGAGGCATACTCCGCCGGACTGACGATGGCCGCGAGGTCGCGAAAGTGCAGCAGCTCGATATTCTCGGGCGGTTTCGCCTGCGCGTGATGCTCCACATCGGTAATGCCGAACAACCGAAGCGCGTTAGGCATTTGAACCGACTCTTATTGAGAGTCCCGAAGGGTTGGTTTTCATCGAATGCCTTAGCGCCAATTCCAAAATGGGAGCCTGCAAATAGGACGACCGCCGGGCCTGAAAATCAACAACCCTGGCCCTATTCCCCAGCCACCAACGCCGCCATCATGGTGACGCACGCCTCACCCAGCCGCTCCGGCACGTAGCCGCCCTCCAGGGCGCTCACGAGTCGCCCCTGGCACCAGCTTTCCGCCCGGGCTACCATCTCCCGTGTGAGCCGGTCGACGTCCGACATCTCGAGCGTAAATCCGCCTAACGGGTCACCGGCGAGCGAGTCGAAGCCTGCCGAGATGAAAACAAGATCGGGAATCCAACCGCGCGTCGCGTCGTCCACCGCGGCGAGAAAGGCCGAAACGTAGCGATCCGCGGGGAGACCAGGAGGCAGTGGCACATTCCAGACCGTTTCGTGAGGTCCGCGGTCTGCCGCGGCGCCTGTCCCCGGATA
Organism: Gemmatimonadaceae bacterium; assembly: GCA_036496605.1. Taxonomy (NCBI): domain Bacteria; kingdom Pseudomonadati; phylum Gemmatimonadota; class Gemmatimonadia; order Gemmatimonadales; family Gemmatimonadaceae; species Gemmatimonadaceae bacterium. The sequence goes on from DASXKV010000041.1 coordinate 20,407, forward strand.
CCAAGGCCACTGGTGCATCGACACGAAATGGACGTTCGGCTCCTCTTCGACGAGCGCCTGGGTTCCGTTTCCGTGATGTACGTCCCAATCCACGATCAACACGCGCTCGACGGCATGCCTGGACCGGGCATATCGCGCGCCGATGGCTACGTTGCCAAAGAGACAGAAGCCCATGGCCCGCGCGCGAAGCGCGTGGTGTCCCGGCGGCCGGACCGCGCAGAAGCTCCGCGAGGCGCGGCCGTCCATCGCCATGTCGACCCCATCGAGGACGCAACCTGCGGCCGCCGTTGCAGCGTCCCAGGATCCGGGGCTTGCGACCGTGTCGGGGTCGAGAGGCCCACCGCCCGCGTCGACGATTGCGTGCACGCGATCGACGTAGAGTGCGTCGTGCGCGAGCGACAGTTCGTCCCGTGTCGCGTGCCGTCCCTCGACGTGCATGAGAGCGTGGAAAAGCTCGGGGCGCTCTCGGAGCGCACGCGGGATCGCGCGCAGCCGGCCGACGTGCTCGGGATGGCCCCAGCCGGTGTCGTGCCGGCCGCAGTCTGCGTTGGAAATGAACGCGACCGGCACCAAGAGAAAGGGGCTAGGGGCTCGGGGCTAGGCGGTAGACTACGCCTAACGAGTCAATCACCGCACCGGTCGCCGTCGGCGGTGCGTGAGGAGCAGAATCGCACCGTCGCCGATTCCCAGATCCGAGAGCGGAGCTGCCTCGTCGAGAATGTCCCAGCCTCGGAACTTCATCACGAAGTCTCCGTGCATCTCCGCTTCTGGAAAGAGCGCCTCGAGTGCGCGCACCTTGAGCGTGAGCAGGGGCTCGCGCGGCGTCGCCACGATGCGCACCGCGTCCCACACCTCCGGCATCTCGACACGAATGGTGAGGCTCGTTGCGCTCGCCTGCGTCAGCTTGATCGTCGACGGCCGCGCGCGCAGCTGTGACACGAAGAGATCGGTCATGATGGTATCGCCGGCAGGGTCGAGAAGAAGCGCGCGAGCTGCATATCGAAGAGATACGTCGAGCCGGTGACGCGGGTCGCGCCGTCCGATGGCTCGACGCCAATGACGACCTCTTCCCCGCCCTGTCCGCGAAAGCTGCAGAAGGTCGGGCCTTCCTTGTCGAGGAAAGCGGCATAGAGCGGGTTGCGGTTGGCGAAAAAATCCTTCGCGCGCGCCAACACCTCGTTGGGCTGGAGCGTCGTTTGAAATTCCTGCAGCGTGCGTTGTGAAGGCGCCATTTCAAAAGTTCTAATTGCGGAGTTCAGTGGATATCGGGCGACGGCTCTTCGTTCGGCTCGTAGGCGAGCGGAATCTCGACGCGAAAGGTCGAACCGAACGCGGGCGTGGAAACCAGCACGATGTCGCCGCCCAGTAATCTCGCCAGGCGGCGAGCCAACGCGAGTCCCAGGCCAGAGCCGCCGTAGCGGCGCGTCATGGACCCGTCGACCTGGCGGAACTCGTCGAAGACAACGCGCTGTGCCTCGGGTGGGATCCCGATCCCGCTGTCCTGCACGCTGTAGATGACTCGATCCTCGAGCACCTCGAGCTCGACGCGCACCTCCCCTTCGTGCGTGAACTTGTACGCATTGCCGAGGAGACTCGCGAGGATCTTCGCGATCTTTTTCCGGTCGCTCCACATCACGCGAGCGGGGGGCGCGTGCTCTCCGTCGCCGGAGTCATCCCGCCGAGCCTCGATGACCCGCAGCTCCACGGACTCCGGCCGTCCGTGGGAGCTCGCGATTGCCATCTGTATCGGCTCTCTCGGATCGAAGCCGCTGACGATCACCTCGAGCCCACCACGCTTGAGCGTCGTCAGCTCGAGGAGGTCGCCGATGAGACCGAGGAGCTGCTCGCTCGCCGTCTTGACCTGACCGAGTGTTTTCTGCTGCTCGTCGTTGATAGGGCCTGCCAGCCCTTCCTGCATCAGAGATATGTAGCCGATCACGGCCGTCAGCGGAGTTCTCAGTTCATGCGAGATATTCGACAAAAACTCGTCCTTGATACGGCGCGCCTCGAGGAGTGCGACGTATTGCCGCTCGAGCTCCGAGTTGGACTCGATGAGCGCTCCATTCGCGCGCCGCAGTTCTTCGATGAGGCGTGCCTTCTCCGCGGTCGCCGCCATCTGGTCGGCCACCATCCGAAGGAGGCTGCGAGTCTCCGTCGTGAGCGCGTGCGGGTCGGCGAAGTAGAACGTGACGGCTCCGAGCACTGCCTGGCCGGTTTGCAGTGGAAGCGCGACGAGCGACCGAAAGCCAAGCTCCGCGGCGACCTCCTGCCAATCTTCGAGCGACGGATCGGCGAAGACGTCGGCCACCTCGATTGCGCGTCGCTCACTGGCCGCCTCGCCGCTCGGGCCGAAGCCGAGGCGGACACGCATCTCACCGAGGAAGGGTGAGAACTGCGCCGGCCAGTTGTGGACTGCACCGAGTCGCATCAACTCGGACGCGCCGTCGATGAGGTAGACGCACGCGAACGATGCGCCCACGAGGGGGCTCACGCGGTCGAGTGCGAATTGAAAGACGTCCTCAGGGCGGTCGGCGGTGAGAAAGGCGTGAACGATCTCACGGACAGCGATGAGCTCGCGGATCCCGAGGTCGACGTTCGCGCTGGTTTCGACGCGCTCGGACGTCGTCACGCCCCCACCATTTGCTCTGGACACGCGGGGCAATGTATAGCGGGCACGGGCGTCGGTCTAGGAATTAAACGCTTGTGTCGGCGCGGGTTGCGGGTCTCACTTCCGCATGACTCGCTCGAGTGCCTTGAACACGTCGGGGTCGATCAGCGTCCCGGAAAGCGCCGTCATGAACGTCGCGGCGCGCTCTGGAGTCAGGCGCTCGCGATACGGACGCTCCGACGTCAGCGCATTGAAGGCATCGGCCGCGGCGAGAATGCGGCCGCCGATCGAGATCTCGGGGCCGCGGAGGCCGCGCGGATAGCCCGCGCCATCCCAGCGCTCGTGGTGATCCCGCACGAACGTGATCACCGGCCCGAGGTGTGTCAACGGGGCGAGCATCTCGACGCTGATGAGTAAATGCTCACGAATGTGCTCGATCTCTGCGTCGGTGAGCGTGCCCACCTTGTTGAGCACGGCCTCGCGCACGCCGATGCGTCCCACGTCGCGGAGCCGGCCGGCGAGGCGCACCTGCTCGACGACATCGCCAGGCAGCACCATCTCGCGCGCGATCGCGGCCGCCAACTCGGCGACACGCGCCGACTGCCCGCGGTAGAAGGGCTCCTTCGCTTCCATGGCGGTGACGAGAGAGTCGACGATGCCCACCGACAGCTCCCGGAGCAGCGCCTTCTCCCGCTCGATCTCGATGGCCCGCTGCTCGACTTCGTCGCGGATCAATCGCTCCGTGCGGCGACGGTCGATCAGCAGATCGCGCTTGTGGAGTGCCCGATCGATGGCGCGTCCGAGCTCATCGAGCTCCATTGGCTTGAGCAAATACTCACTCGCTCCGGAGTGCAGCGCTCTCTTCGCGCTCGCCGCGTCGTTCACCGCCGTGAGCATCACGATCGCGAGATCGGCGTCGGCCGCCGCCGCGCGCCGGGCGACCTCGAACCCGTCGACGCCGGGCATGAGGATGTCACAGATGACGGCCGCAAATTGCCGTCCGTCGAGGGCGGCGAGCGCCTCGGCGCCGTCCGCGGCTTCATCGACGACGAAGCCGCGCCGGCGCAGATAGCGTGCAACGCTCTCACGCAGCGGACGTTCGTCGTCGACGACGAGGAGGTGTGCGGCGGGCGCCGTCACCGGTCGTGCGCCGACCGGATGGCGCTACGCAACCCGTCCACGGATTTCCGAGTCGCCGGCGTCGCCGCCGCCGCCATTCAGCTTGCGCCGCAAGGTGCGCACGTTGATGCCGAGCATCTGCGCGGCGCGCGTGCGGTTGCCCTTCGTCAGCGCCAGTGCCTGCTCGATCACGCGACGCTCCACTTCCATGAGATCCAGCGAAGGAAGGGCGAGGACGTGCGCGCCGTTGCTCGCAGGCGGAGCCTTCGCGCCATCGCCGTGCATCGAGGAGCTCGGGGCCGCCTCCTCGGTCGGCGCAGTCGCCTGGAGCGACGCGAAGAGATGGACGCGGAGCGTTTCGTCCGTGCTGAGAATGACCGCGCGCTCGACGGTGTTCTGGAGCTGCCTAACGTTGCCCGGCCACTCGTGGCCGCAGAGCAGCTCGAGCGCTTCCGCCTCGAACCCTTGAACTTCCTTCCCGGCTTCCGCGGCTGCGCGCGCGGCGAACCGCTGCGCGAGCACGGGTATGTCCTCACGGCGATCGCGCAGTGCCGGGATCGAAATCGGAAAGACGTTGAGGCGATAGTAGAGATCCTGACGGAACTGGCCCGCGCTCACCTCGGCCTCGAGGTCACGCGTCGTCGTCGCGATGATGCGGACATCGGCTTTGACCGGACCAGAACCGCCAATCCGTTCGAATTCGCGCTCCTGGAGAACGCGGAGCAGCTTTGGCTGAAGGTCCGCCGGCAGCTCGGCGATCTCGTCGAGCAGCAACGTACCGCCGCCCGCGCGCTCGAGCGCGCCAAGCGAGCGCTTGGGTGAACCCGTGAGCGCTCCCTTCTCGTGGCCAAAGAGTGTGCTCTCGATCTGGCCTTCCGGAAGCGCCGCACAGTTCATTCGAATGAACGGCCCTTCACGCCGATCGCTCTGCGCGTGAATCGCGCGAGCGAGAAGCTCCTTGCCCGTGCCCGGCTCGCCCTGGAGCAGCACGGTCGCGCGACTCGACGCCGCGGACGCAACACTGTCGAGCAGCTGGCGAATCGCTCGGCCGTCTCCGATGATCTCGTGCTCGCTGCGACGTCCCTGCAGCTCTCGCAACAGCGCGCGGTTCTCGTCTCGAAGCCGTGCCACCGCCAGCGCCTGCTCGACGGTGAGCTGGAGCTGTTCGTTCTGGAAGGGCTTCGCGAGATAATGCGTCGCGCCCGCGCGCATCGCCGACACCGCGTGCTCGATGGTGCCGAATTCGGTGAGCATGATGACGGGGACGTCACGATCCTCTTCGCGCAGGAGTCGCAGCAACTCGAGACCATCGAGCTGTCCCGCACTCGCCGCGGACATGTTCCAATCACATATGACGAGATCAATGTGATTGGCACCGAGCGCCTGCAATGCTTCGGCAGCATTGCTCGCGGTCAGTGCGTCGTGGCCGAAGCGGGCGAGCGCCTTGGTGAGCACGCCGCGAACGGACGGATCCTGGTCGACAAGAAGGACGGTGGCCATAGTCGTCGGTTTGACGATCGAGCTGGACCGTAGTTACGCGAGTCGACGATTCGCATTTCGCAAGGCGAGGAGAAGAGCGCGATGTTCGCTTTTCGGGCAGTGGGGAAGGAGGCGGACATTAGGCAGAGCGGTAAGAGCGGTACGGCTCTAAAAGTACGGCTCTAGAAGAGCGGCTCTAGAGACCGTCCTCTTAGATCCGGTCCTCTAGAGCCGCTCTTCTGCCTTTCGCCGAGTCACGCGCTCACTGCAGAAGCTTCGTGACTGCCCTCACGAGCGGATCGAACGTGAGCTTCTTGCCGGCCACTCGCTGCGCCTGTTCATCCGCGAGCTCGCGCTGGCCTTCGCTGAACAGTGCGGAGCAAATCCATGGGCCGGCGCGTGGATTCCTCCACCAATCGGCATCGAAGTGGTCGACCAGTGTCTCGGCGATCAGCGCCTGGAGCTGCCAGGCGCGGAGATACCGTGCCGCATAGAAGCGCGGGTCGACGTCGACGAATGCGTCGGCGGGGCTGTAGCGGAAGCTCGTCGCCCCCGTTAGGCGGTCCGTGTACAGCTCGGGAAGCGCGTCCCACGGCACCGAGCCTCCATAGAGCTCGATCTCGTAGCCCAGCTTGGCCGCGTAGCGTCGCAGGAAATGAAGCTCCTCGAAGCCGACGGCGCGCAGGAATTCGCGGACGTTCGCGGGACCGACTTCCGTATATCGCCTGAGCCACCCGGCATCCTGCATCAGGTGGTCGAAGAGCATCGCGTAGCCTTCGGTGATCGAATTGTCCCCCAGCCAGCGATACTCGTAGGACAGGTCGGGACGCATGTAGGCGAAGTGCAGCGCGTGCCCGAGCTCGTGGAGGAAGGTGTTCCAGTCCGTCTGTCCGCCGTGCGGGCGCATCACGAGATACACCTCGTTAGGCACACGAACGGGCGCGCAGAAGGCACGCGACCGCTTCCCCTCCCGGTCGCCGGTATCGAAGAGAACGCGTCCGCCCGCTGCCGGGTCGACCCCCATCTCGCGGACCTGTTTCCGGATCGATGATTCCATCGATGCCGGTGGGAAGAAGCGATCGAATTCCTTGGCGCGGAAAAGGGCCAACGCGTCGGCACGGGTCACCTCGGAGCGTGTCATGCCTAACCGGGAACGCAGAAATTGGGGGAGGACGTCGTCCCAAATCGCCTGCGTATCGCGGAGAAAGACATTGCACTGCTCGCTCAGAGCGGCGAGATCGAGGCCGCTCAGCAGCTCAAATGAGGCGTTGTATCCACTCGCGAGACCGATGTCTTCGGTGATGTCGCGCTCACGTTGAAAGCGCTCGCGACGCATCGGTGCCAGATCGCGTTCGACCAACCTCGCGCGCGCCTCGTCGATGGAGTGCCGCTCGCGGACATCGGAGGTGTTCGCGAGCTCGATCGCGACGCGCTGATATTCGATCTCGCGGTCGTCAGCGAGACGAACGATCGCTGTGGCTTCCCACGCAATGTCGCGCTCGTCGAGCGTCGCGAGTGCCCGCGCGCTCTGTGCTTCCACCAACCAGTCGGTGAGCAGCCGGAGCCCGCGCTGCTCCTCACTCCCGGGCGGCGCCGATCGAAACATCTCCAGTACCATCGCCAGCGCATCGGGACCGAGGATCGCTGCATGTTTTTCGTAGATCGGTTGCAGTTCCGCCGCCGCCTTCTGTCCCGAATGCGCCAGGTAGTACTCGCGAGACAACTCCTCCATGAACGCATCGCCCTCGCGACGCAGCCGATCTATCGAGAGCGAAGTTGTGTTCAGCAAAGGCATCTCACCCCCCTCCCCATGCCTAACGTCTTACGCGGTCAGTCGCTCGACGATCACATCGCGAACCTGGTCGGCGGCAACGCGCTCCTGCTGTAGCGTGTCGCGGTCACGAATCGTCACCGTGCCGTCCTGGATCGTCTGGCCGTCGACCGTGATGCAATACGGCGTTCCAATCTCATCCTGACGCCGATACCGCCGGCCGATCGCGCCGGATTCGTCGTAGAACACCGGGAACGCGCGCCGCAACTCTTTCGCCAGCTTCACAGCAAACTCCGGCATACCGTCCTTCTTCACGAGCGGAAAAACACCCGCCTTCACGGGGGCCAACGACGGCGTCAGACCAAGCACGGTTCGTCCCTCGTCCTCACCGGGCACCTGCTCCTCGCGATACGCGTTGACGAGTAGAGCCAGCGCCGTGCGGTCGGCTCCGACGGACGTCTCGACGACGTTGGGGACATATCGGCGATTGTTCGGCTGATCGAAGTACTCGAGCTTCTTGCCCGAGTGCTTCTGATGTTGTGTGAGATCGAAATCGCCACGGTTGTGCACGCCCTCGATCTCCTGGAAGCCGAGCGTTCCGCCGAAGTCGAACTGGATGTCGAACGCCGCGCGCGCGTAGTGCGCCAGCTCCTCCTTCGTGTGCTGATGGAACTGCAGCCGGTCCTCGGCGAGTCCGAGGCTGCGGTGCCATGTCATGCGCTGCTCTTTCCAATACTCGAACCATTGCATGTCGGTGCCCGGCTCGACGAAAAACTGCATCTCCATCTGCTCGAATTCACGAGTTCTAAAGATGAAATTGCCCGGTGTGATCTCGTTTCGGAAGGCCTTGCCGATCTGTGCGATGCCGAAGGGAACCTTCTGGCGCATCGCCTGCTGGACGTTGAGAAAGTTCACATAAATGCCCTGCGCCGTCTCCGGGCGCAGGAAGATCTCGGCCGCGGAGTCTTCCACTGGTCCCATGAACGTACGGAACATGAGATTGAAGAGTCGCGGCTCCGACAGTGTGCCCTTCATGCCGCAGACCGGGCACTGGGCGTCCGGCGTTCCTGGCGTTCCTTTGATTTTCGGATCGTCGGCCCGAAATCGCTTGCGGCAATTGCGACAGTCGACGAGTGGATCGGTGAAACCGGCGACGTGGCCGCTCGCCACCCAGACCTCGCGATTCATCAGGATGGCCGCGTCGAGGCCTTCGATGTCGTCCCGAGCCCGCACCATCGAGTACCACCAGCGGTCCTTGAGATTCTTCTTCAGCTCGACGCCGAGTGGACCATAGTCCCACACCGAGCCGGTGCCGCCATAGATCTCGGAAGACTGGAAGATGAATCCGCGCCGCTTGCACAGCGACACGAGGCGTTCGAAGACGTCGGGGCGGGCGGTTACGGTAGACACGGCATCAATCAGGTGCTAGGTGGTGGGTGCTACGAGGGGCTAGGGGCTCGGCGCTAGGCGCTAGGCGCTAGGCGCTAGACGAAAAGCTAATTCGCCATGGGGCGCTAAAGTGCAGAGCCCTAGCACCTAGCCCCTCTTCAGGTATCGAGTTCGGCGCTCAGCTTCGGCGGTGGCGGCGCTGCTGTTCCCAGGAGTCTCGCGACGATTCGGTCGCCATGATAGCGGCCGTTCTCGATGAAGACTTTGTTCGCGTCATAGCCAGCGATCACCACACCGGCGATGAAGAGCCCGGGGATCGTCGTCTCCAGCGTCTCCGGATCGTGTTCGGGGATTCCCGTCGTCGGATCGATGGGCACGCCGACCTGCTTCAACAGATCCGTGTTCGGCGCGAATCCGGTCATGATGTAGACGAGGCTGGCGGGCAACCGCTCGCTTCGCGATCCGTCGTCGATCGCATGGATACATACAGAATCGGGCTCGATAGTCGCGACACGGCTGTTCCAGCGAACGTGGATGCTTCCCTCCTTCACCCGATTCTGAAAATCAGGCAGCACCCACGGCTTGATTCGCTTGTCAAAGGTCGGCCCGAAATGCACGAGGGTGACGTGTGCTCCGGAGCGCCAGAGATCGAGTGAGGCTTCGGCGGCAGAGTTGCCGCCGCCCACGACGACGACACGCTGCTGAAATGCCTCGTGACCTTCGCGATAGACGTGAGTGACGTGTGGCAGATTTTCACCTGGCACGCCGAGGCGGTTGGGCGAGCCGAAGTAGCCCGTCGCAACGATTACCGCACCGGCATTCGTGCGACGTACATCTCCTCCGCGCGTCCGCGAGTGCACAATCAGCTCATCGTGACCACGTTCGATGGACGTGACGCGCTCGTACTGGCGCACGGGAATGCCGAAGTGCGTTACCGCCGCGCGATAGTACGCGAGCGCATCGCGACGCGTCGGCTTCTCGGTGGCGATGACGAATGGAAGATCACCGATCCCGAGCTTCTCCGCCGTCGAGAAGAATCGCACGTACGTCGGATAGTGCGCGATCGTGCCGACGACGACCTCGGACTCGAGAACGACCGTCCGCAGTCCGGCACGCTGCGCCGAGATCGACGCCGCCAACCCGCACGGCCCAGCGCCGACGATGAGCACATCTACGTCTGACAATCCGAACTCCCAGGTGCTAGGGCTAGGGGCTAGGGGCTAGAGGCTAGGTAGGGGGTAGCGGACGAGGGCCCTATAGCCCTAGCCCCTGTCACACCTAGCCCCTCTCACCTCTCCCTCTCACTTCTCACCTTCGATGATTTGGTCTCGCTTCGTCCCCACGCTCACGTACGTAATCGGCGTCTCGACCAACTCCTGCATGCGATCGAGATACCGCCGAGCAGCGTTGGGAAGCTCCTCGATGCGCCGGTAGTCTGCCGTGGACTCTCGCCAGCCATCCATCCATTCGTAGCGCGGAACCACGCGCTCCTGCGCGGTGAGGTCGGCTGGAAACTCCTCGTGAAGCTCCCCTTCGTACTCGTAGCCGACGCAAATGCCGATCTTCTCGAGCGTGTCGAGCACGTCGAGCTTCGTCACCGCAAGGTCGGTGAGGCCGTTGATGCGCGCCGCATAACGGACGACGACGGCGTCGAACCATCCGCAGCGCCGCGGCCGGCCAGTGGTCGCGCCGAACTCGTTGCCTAACGTGCGAACGTTGGTCGCGAGCGGCTCGTCCATCTCGGTCGGGAGCGGCCCTGCGCCCACGCGCGTCGTGTACGCCTTCACGACACCCAGCACGGCATCGATCTCCGTCGGCGCAATACCAGAGCCGACGGCAGCGCCGCCCGACGTCGTGTTGCTCGACGTCACGAACGGATACGTCCCGTGATCGATGTCGAGGAGCGAGCCCTGCGCTCCCTCGAGCAGAACTGCCGCGCCACTCCGCACCGCGCGATGCATTGCCAGTCCGACGTCTTCGGCGAGTGGCAGCAGTCGCTCGGCGAGACGCTCGAGCATCGCGATCGTCTCGCCACAATTGACGCGCTTGGAAGTGCCGAAGCGCGCGAGCTGTGCATCGGCGTGTGCTGCTCCTTGTTCGACGAGCTGACGCAAGCGCGCGCCGTGGCGGAGATCGAGCACTCGCACACCGCGCCGCGCTACCTTGTCTTCGTATGCGGGGCCGATACCGCGACCCGTCGTGCCAATCGCCTTGCTCGCCTCGCTCTCGGAATCGAGGAGTTTGTGATACGGGAGGACGAGGTGGGCCCGATCGCTGACGTACAATCGGCCTTCGACATCGACTCCATCGCGGACCAGGCCGTCGATCTCCGTGAAGAGCGTGTCGGGATCGAGCACGACGCCGTTGCCGATGGCGCAGCGCACGCCAGGGTGCAGGATGCCGCTCGGAATCTGGTGCAGTACGAACGACGTATCGCCGATGTGCACGGTGTGGCCGGCATTGGCGCCACCCTGATAGCGGACGACCCAGTCTGCGCGCTCGGCGAGGACGTCCACGAGCTTGCCCTTCCCCTCGTCGCCCCACTGTGCCCCGACCACGACGAGTGTCCGTGTGTTAGTGCTGAACATGCTTCACAATCTAGAGCACCTTGCTCAGCGCCGCGAAGAAGAGCCACACCGCCATCACGAGCCCGATCGCGACCTTGATCGCCGCCGCGGTCACGCGCCCGATGAGAGCGCCCCAGGCAACGCGCGTCGAGACTCCGCCACCGCTGCCGCGGCTCATCTCGAAAAGGAAAGCGCCAACGAATGCTCCGAGGAACGCTCCCACGATGGAGCCAACGATCGGGACCGGGACTCCCATGAAGGCGCCGACCATCCCGCCAATCACCGCGCCCCAGCCAGCGCGACGGGAACCGCCGTATTTCTTCGCGAAACGCGACGCCAACGTCCACTCGAGTCCTTCGGCGATGAGCATCAGGATGCCAACGACGACGACGGATGCCCAGCCGATCCCTCCGTTCGGGACGAGCAGCTTGTAGCAGAGCGCGGCGGCGAACATGACGAGCGTGCCCGGCATGCCGAATGGAATCATCAGCAGCGACAGCACCAGCACTGCCGTCAGAATGAGAACTTCCATCAACGTCGCTCAGTGAGGGTGACGACCGCCCGCGCCAACTCACGCGCGGCATGCGCGACGCCGATTCCTTTCATGTGTTCGAGGTCGTCCTCGCGAGTGTGAATCCGTCGAAGCGTGCCGAGTGTACCGCGACTCAAGGTGATTGCCTCCCAGCCAGCATCGGAGAAAGCCAAGCCATCGACGAGAACTCCCGGGACGAGCGGTATGACGCGCACTCCCGCTCCAAACGCCGACTCGAGCCGACGTGCGCGCGGTCGCGTCCACATGAGAGTAAGCGGTCCGGTATCGTCGACGCCATCGCAGTTCAGTACGACGCCAGGTACACGATTGCTGCACCAGGCGCGCGCTCCCGCGAGGCCGAGCTCCTCGGCGTCGGTGATGAGCACGCCAACCGGCAATTCGGACGGCAACAGTGACGCCGCGGTGAGGACCGTCGCGACGCCCGAGGCATTGTCTACCGCACCCGCCGAGCGGCGGCCTACAGTCGATGCGATTATCGGCAGGGAGCCAATGAGGCCAACGTAAAGCCACTCGGTGGTCCAGAGCAGCGCGCCAATCCACGCGACAGCCACGAGGAGGATTCCAGCCGCGCGCAGCAGTAGTGGAATCGGCTGCGACTTGGAGTCGATATGCGCGACGAGCCAGAGCGACGGATCAGAGGCCCCACGACGAGCCTCCAGGTTGACACCCTTCCGTCGGCGGAGCGGAAGACCGAGCACGCCGCGTTGGGCGAGCCACCGGCCGCCGATCGCGAGGAGCAATGCGCCACCAATCAGTACGAGCCGGCTCTGCGTGCCTAACGCGACGAGGCTCACGCAGAACGCGAGCACTCCCGCCACCGGCGTTCCATACTCGCCGACGGCGGCGCTATACTCGAAGTCTCGCTCGAGCATCTCGAATCCGAGCGCGGCGAGTACCCGTGCACAGTATTGCCGGCCCTGGGCCGCCTCTGGTCCGCCAGCCGGCCGCGGTTGTCGGGCGAGCCGTTGCAGGTGTTCGGCGGCGTGCGTCTCGACGCTTATGTCGTTAGGCGCCGAGCTCGAGCCAGTCACGCGCCGGGCTCTGTGGTCGCTATGTCACGCCGCGAGCGACAGCTCTGCCACACGCAGCAGCTCGGTCACCTGCGCCAGCTCGGCGGCGGCGAGCGGAGCGAGGGGTGGGCGCACCGGACCGCCAACCAGACCAACGCGATCGAGCGCTGCCTTGACACCGGCCACGCCCAACTCGCCAACGATCCGCGCCGAGAGCGGCGTTAGGCGGTCCTGGGCCGGCTCCGAACGCGTCTCGAAGACTTCGACCGACAGATTCGCCGCAATGAGCGCTACGGCGAGAATTCCACCGCGCGCGCCGAGCTCCAGCGCGCGCCTGAATGTCGAGCCGTTACCCGTGAGCACCGTGAACCCGTCGCTCTGCGCCTTGAGGTATCCCGCCAGCAGGTCGAGATCGCCAGAGCTGTCTTTGATTCCGATGATGTTCTCGTGCCGCGCGAGCTCGGCGACGAGCTGCGGCGAGAGAGCGAAGTGCATGTACTTCGGAATGCTGTAGAGGATGACGGGAACGGGACTCGCGTCGGCGATCGCGGTGTAGTGATCGCGTAGTGACACGGCCTTCTGCCCATAGTAATGCGGTCCGACGACGAGCACCGCGTCTGCGCCGCGCTCGGCGGCGAGGCGCGTCAGGCGCTGTGTCACGCGCGTCGACTCCGCGCCGGTGCCGACGAGGAGCCGGCGGTCGCTCGGAACGGCGTGGCGGGCAACCTCCACCAACCAAGACCGCTCCTTCTCGTCGAGAAGCGCTGCTTCGCCTGTTGAGCCGGTGACGACGATTCCACTCATCCCCGCGTCGAGGTGCGCGCGAATGTTCTCCGCGAATCCCGTCCGATTCAGCTCGCCGGATGACTCGAACGTCGTGACCACCGGTCCCAAAACACCCTGCAGCGTTAGGCTCACGTCAGTACCCTGCGCGCTTGTCGACGAGATTCCGCAGCGGCTCGCCGCGCGTGAATCGCCGCCAGTTGTCGAGAAAGAGATCGAGCTCGCGTGCCCAGAAGCGACCGGGCGACACGGGCGAGATGTGCGGCGTTACGAGCACCGATCGAAGCTGCCATAGGGGGCTGCCCGACGCCAGTGGTTCCTCCTGAAAGACGTCGAGCGCCGCGCCGCGAATGCGTCCGTCCGTCAAGTGGTCGATGAGCGCCGCCTCGTCGACGAGCGCTCCTCGCGCAACGTTGACGATGACAGCCGCCGGCCGCAGCATGTCGAGCCGCTGTGCGTTCAGAATGCCGCGTGTTTGCTCGGTGAGCGGCGCCGCGAGAACGACGACATCCGCCTTCTGCAGCTCGCCATCGATCGCCTCGAAGCCGATGACGCGCGCAAAACCGTCCGGCGTTCCGAGTGAGGCTCGTCTTCGCACACCAACGCAGTTCGCGCCGAGTGCGGTGAGCCGGCGCGCCGCTTCGGAGCCGATGCCGCCCGTTCCGACGACGAGCACGCACGCATGGCCAATTTCACGCAGTGGTGACTGCTCGCCGACAAATGGCGCCTTGTCCCACTCGCCGTGTCGTTGCTGCTTCACGGCGATGTCGAGACCGCGAAAAAAATAGAGCACGCCGGCGACGATGTACTCCGCGATTGGTATCGCGTGCACGCCGGCGGAATTCGTGAGGACGACGTCACCGTCGAGCATCTCGGGATACAGCGCGTTGCCGACGCCGGCTGCTGCGGAGTGCACCCAGCGCAATCGCTTGGCGGCGAGATAGAGCGGGCGCGGTATTCCGAATCCGAGGTAAACGTCGGCCTTGGGAATCTCGCGCATGACCTCCTCGCTCGAGCCGCGAGGTCCGTCGCCGTCGGAGCTCGTTTGCGCTTCCACGAAATAGACGTCCCAGCCCGGTGGCGCCTCGGCGCGAAGGCGTTGCTCCGCGGCTTTGGTCATGGTCCACGTGCGCGACACGGCGTTGCCATCGACAACGAGCAACGGCATTCGGTCAGTCCATCGAAAGGCTGATGACGTCCTCGCGCCGTTGCATCTCGTCGATCGCGGTGTCGATCTGCTTGGAGGTGCCGATGAGCTCGAGCTCGAAGGCGCGATCGGATTCGTGCTCGAACGTGCGACGCGAAACGATGTGCAGGCCGTTGCCGCGCAGAATGTCCTCGATGGTGTCGAAGCGGAGATCGCGACGGACGCGGATGGTCGCACTGATTTTGCGCCGGCGGAGAAGCATCCGCCGCTCGACAGGGCGTAGCCCAACGAGCACGAGGATGATGAGCACGGAGGTGCCGACGCCCTCAACGTACGCGCCGGCGCCGACCGCCGCGCCCACCGCGGCAACGACCCAGATCGTCGCCGCGGTCGTTAGGCCCACGACCGCGCCGTGCGCATGGAGAATCGCGCCCGCGCCGAGAAAGCCAATGCCCGACACGATCTGCGCCGCGATGCGCGTGGTGTCGCCGTATGGCCTTCCGTCAGGCGTGAAGCCGATCTCGGCGATGTGAATCGAGAGATGCGTGAAGAGCGCCGCGCCCACACAGATGAGGATGTTCGTACGCAAGCCGGCTGGCTTACCAGCGATCTCGCGCTCCATACCGATCGCGCCGCCAAGAGCGGAAGCGAGCAGGAGTTTTAGCAGCAGCGTAAAGCGCAGGGCGTCGAACCATGCATCGATCGACGACCCGGGCGCAGCGGCTTGTAACAGCAGAGGGAGCGAGTGCAGGGACAGGGGGACGAGAGAAATTACCGGGCTCCTTGCCGCGGGTGGTTAGCGCGAGTCGAGATCGCGCAGGTCGCCGGATGTCGTGTCGGGCGAGGAATCGCCATAGGAGATGCTGCGCGCTTGGTCCTCGAGTTGTGCGATCGAGGCCTCGTCGGGCTCCGTCGGTGTCGCGAAGTTCCGGAAAACTGTTCCGCCGCAGCGCTCACACGTTACCGTCGCAGGAACGGATTGCTCGTAAAACTTCTCGTTCCCACAGGTCAAGCAGACGAGAGTGAGAAGACCGCGAGGGCCGGTTTGGTCTGCCATTGGTCGTGGTGGGTTGGTGGTTGGTGGTGGTGGTTTCGTACGTGGTTGGTGGTGGGTGACTGCAGTGGTTTTTCACCAACAACCAGTGACCAACAACCAACCACCACTAAGAGAGGCGACTGCGTCGCTGTGCGCAATCCTCGCAGAGCGTCGCGCTGAACTCGAGGCGAGCACCGCAGCTTCCGCACAGACTGTAGACGCGAACGCCCGAAGCGGTCACCTCGCGGTGAATCGCGCTGTGGAGTGCTATCAGCGGGAGAACATCCGTCGACTTGATGCGCAGCGCGCGCCGCGCGGCGAACCATGCCTGGATCCGGGCGATGAACTGGCGGAATAGCTGCATCGGTCGCTTGGTTCCAGCCGCGCTCTTTGCCACGACCGCTCCGGCATGCGCGGCAATAGTAAAATACCGGTGCGATAACTGATGTTGTGGCAAGTAGCACGACACATGCCCAGCGGGGCGACTAGTCGAAACCCATCCGCTCGCGCACGCCACGCATTGTCTCCGACGCCAACTTACGGCAGTGCTCAGCGCCGGCGGCGAGCGCCGCGTCGACCTGCCCGCGATCCTCTCGCAGCTCCGCGGCACGCGTGCGAATCGGAACCAGCTCGCGCTCCATGTTCTCGAACAACACTCGCTTGCAGTCGATGCATCCCCACCCTGCCGTGGTGCACTGTGTCGCGACGTGCTCCACAGTAGCCGGAGGACTGAACGCTTTGTGAAGGTGGTAGATGTTACAAACCTCGGGCGTCCCGGGATCGGTTCGCTTGATTCGCTTGGGGTCGGTTACGGCCGGACGCAGCTTGTTCCAGACCTCGTCAGGCTTGTGGAGCAGGCCGACGGTGTTGTTCATCGACTTCGACATCTTGGCCTGTCCATCGAGACCCATGATGCGCCGTGAGGGAGTGAGCGCGGGTTGCGGCTCGGGGAAGAAATCCTCCCCGCCGCCGAACTGCGAGTTCCACCGGCGCGCAACGACGCGCGAGAGCTCGAGATGCTGCACCTGGTCCTCCCCCACAGGAACCAGATTCGCCTTGTAGAGCAGAATGTCCGCCGCCTGCAGAACGGGATAGTTGAGCAGCCCCGCGACGACGCTCTCCTGGCGCTGCGACTTGTCCTTGAACTGTGTCTGTCGCTCCAGCTCACCGAGGGGCGTGAGCGTGTTCAGAATCCATGCGAGCTCGGTGTGTTGCGGAACGTGCGATTGCACGAAGAGCGTGGCGACGTTCGGATCGATGCCCGACGCGAGGAGCGAGACCGCCATGTCGTAGCGCCGCGCGCGCAACAGCGCGGGATCGTACGCGCCAATGATCGCGTGATAGTCCACGATGCAGATGATCGTCTCATGCTCGTGCTGGAGCTTCACCCAATTCTTCACCGCCCCGAGATAGTTTCCGATATGCAACTCTCCGGACGGCTGTATCCCACTGAATATTCGAGACATTCGCGCAAGGTATGAACGACGATCGCCGCGCGCTACTCGCGACGTGCGTCGCCGCCGCCGTGAAGGGCGCGGACGCGGTTCGCTCGCACTCGCAGCATCTCGACACGCTCGCCTGGGAGGAGAAATCCCGCGCCGATTATGTGAGCGCCGCCGACCGGGATTCCGAGCATGCGATCCACGACATCATCTCGGCGCGCCATCGCGATGCGACGATCCTCGGTGAGGAGCTGTCGCCCGAGACGGCAGCCGCGACGTTGAAGACCGGCCTGTCGTTCGTCGTCGATCCACTCGACGGGACGACCAATTTCCTGCACGGATTCCCCTGGTACGCGGTGTCGATCGCGGCGATGGTCGACGGCGCGCTCGCAGCCGCCGCGATCCTGAACGCCGCGAATGGCGATCTATTCACGGCGGTCGCGGGCGGCGGCGCGAGACGCAACGGCCAGCCGATTCACATCTCGAAGATCACCGAGCCGATTCGCTCGCTGGTCGCGACGGGCTTTCCATTCAAGTTCACCGATCAGGTCGAGGCGTACCTTCGCGGGTTCGGCGAGGCGATGAAACAGACCGCCGGCGTGAGGCGCGTCGGCGCCGCGTCGCTCGATCTCGCCGACGTCGCCTGCGGACGCTATGAAGCGTTCTGGGAGCTGATGCTCGCGCCGTGGGACATTGCTGCCGGGATTCTCCTTGTGCGCGAGGCGGGCGGCGTCGTGACGGATCTCGATGGTTCACCAGCGAAGGTTGCGCACACGGGGATTGTGGCGGGGAATCCGGAGATGCAGGAATGGCTGATGGCGCTGTTGGGGCTAGGGTCCAGGGGGTAGGGCGTGTCGCGGGGCTATTTAGTATTCCCTAGCCCCTACGCCCAAGACCCTAGCCCCGTCGCTCGTGCGTCTCGTCGAGTGCGTCCCAAACTTCTCCGAAGGCCGCCGGCCAGAGATCATCTCCGCCATTCGGGATGCGATCGCTGCCGTCGCAGGTGTCGCGATTCTGGACTCATCCTCGGATCTCTCGCATAACCGCACCGTCGTCACCTTCGTCGCACCCGTCGAGCAAGCGGTCGACGCGGCCTTCGCGGGGATTCGCAAGGCGCGGGAGCTCATCGACCTGAATCATCACACGGGCGAGCATCCACGGATGGGAGCCGCCGACGTGGTGCCGTTCATTCCGCTCGAAGGGACGACGATGGAGGACTGCATCGTGCTCGCGCGCTCGTTAGGTGACCGCGTCGGGCGCGAGCTGCAGATTCCCGTGTTTCTCTACGAGCGCGCGGCGACCCGTCCCGATCGCGAGAATCTGGCGGACGTCCGCCGCGGCGAGTTCGAGGGACTTCGAGAGCAGATCGGCAAAGATCCTGCGCGCACGCCGGACTTCGGACCAGCTCATACCCACCCCACCGCGGGCGCGGTGGCAATCGGCGCCCGGCCCTTTCTCGTCGCATACAACGTCTACCTCGGCCCGGCGACGAATCTCCAGGTCGCGAAAGACGTCGCGAAGGCACTGCGCCATTCCACTGGCGGACTGCGCTACGTCAAGGCGTTGGGCCTCGAGGTGGATGGGCAAGCGCAGGTTTCGATGAACCTCGTCGACACGGAAAAGACGCCACTCTTCCGCGCTTTCGAGATGGTGAAACTGGAAGCTGCGACACAGGGTGTTTTGACGACATGGTCCGAGATCGTCGGCCTCGTACCGGAACGCGCGCTCCTCGAGACTGCGGCGCGGCACATCCAGTTGCGAAACTTCTCACCGGAGATGGTGCTCGAGCGCCGCGTCCGGGACGCGGTGCAGGGCGGGCAGTCGCTCAGCGGCTTCGTGAGCAGCGTTGCGTCGTCAGCGCCTGTTCCCGGTGGGGGAAGTGTCGCCGCCCACGTCGGCGCGTTGGCGGCGGCGCTCGTTCAGATGGTCGCCGGCCTGACCGCTGGAAAGAAGAAGTACGCGTCGGTGGACGCCGAGATGCGCGCGCTCTCCCTCGACGCGGCCGGCTTGGTGACGCAGCTCTCGGCGCTCGTGTCGCGCGACGCCGCGGCGTTCGCCGAGGTTGCCGCCGCGTATAAGATGCCTAACGAACCAGCCGATGCCGCGGCGCGGCGCGGCGAAGCCCTCACGAAGGCCCTCCTCGGCGCAGCTCAAGTGCCCCTCGAGACGGCGCGCGCGTGCGCCAAAGCCGCGGAGCTCGCCGTCGTCGTGGCAAGGAAGGGAAATACGAATGCCGCGTCCGACGCCGGCGTCGCCGCGCTCCTCGCCGAAGCGGGGTGCCGCGGCGCGGTGCTCAACGTGCGAATCAACGTCGTGTCGCTCGAGGACAAGTCGCTCGGCGCGGGCCTGTTAGAAGAGGCTAAACAACTGATCGCGCAGACGTCCGAAAGGGCGCGCGCGGCGATGAACGCGGTGGAAGAGGCAATAGCGTGAGGACACGGCAAAAAGAGCGCGTCGAGAGGGGCGCGTCGATAAGGGCGCGTCGAAAAGGGCGCGTCGAAAAATGAAACGGGCGCAGCGCCGCAGGCGCGCGCCCGATTTCCTTATTAACGCAGGTCTGGCGCCGTTCTCGACGCGCTCCTTTCGGCGCGCCCCTTTCGACGCGCCCTTTTCGACGCGCTCTTCTAAGCCTTACGGTGTTAAGCCCTGCTTGTCCCCGCCGCCATAAATCCCATTGAAGAGGAACTTGAACGTCCCATGCGGCTGCGCCCGGAACGTGATCTCGGGACCGAACAGATACAGATGCCCGCGGCCCACATTCGCTTCCGCGATCGCGACCGCGCCCTCGAGATAGTTCTGCCCCCACGCCCATCCGCTGCGCAGCGGATGGTCCGAGTCGAACCACGCGACCGGCCGCACACCCTTCAGTGCCGCATCGGGGCCGAGCCTGAAAGCCGGGCTGTTGTCGTAAAACACATCGAGACGCGCCGGCATACCAGCCGCCACGCCAGTGCTATTATCGACGGCGACGCTGAGAATCGAGCCCGGCACGTAGAACTTCTCCGCCGGAAGCGCGCGTTCCTCGCCCGTCGGTGAACGCTCGACGAGCGCGTTGTACACGGGCAGGCCGAGCATATCGCCTAACCGCGCCGACGTCCCGATGCTGACGACGTTGCCGCCCTGATCGAGGAAATCCTTGATCGCGGGAATCGAGCGCTGCTCGCTGAGACTGCCGAGCATGTGCTGGAATTCCGCGGGCACACTCGGACGACCGTTGCCCTCGCCGCCACGACCGCCGCCGCGGCTGCTCTGGCCTAACAATCCAGAAGGGATCACCAACGCGTCGAATTTGGTCTTCAAATTACCGGCATCGATGTCTTGCGGATAAACCAGGGTATACGGGAACTCGAACTGCTCGAGCAGCCATCGAATCTGGCCCGAGGGCATCGAGCCGCCATAGATGTCGGCCAGCGCGAGGCGCGGGGCGGCGAGCTTCGTCGCATCACCAGCAGGTCGCATCGCCGTCCCGTCGAAGCTGACACCGAGATCGGTCGCTGCCTTCTGGAGAATCGGCAAGGTGGTAGACTTTGCCGTGACATAGAATGAACCGCCGGGATACGACTTTCCATTCGCCGTCACCGGGCTCTTGAGCCAGTACACATCCTCGCCCGCCTTGAGCAGACGATTGATCGCCGTGAATGCGTCGTTCTGTTGATGAGAGAATACATAACCGGCGGCACCACTCGTCCCGGCAACCATGCCGGCCGGCACGGCGGCGAGTCCCTCCACCTTCTCGAAGGGGCCGTCGAATGCATCCAGCACGCGGTCGAATTGCACGCCCATCTGATACGCCAGTGTCCAGCCGGCGTTGTCGTACGGACGCTTCGGCGGGCCGCCCGGATAGGCGAAATCGTTCGGGTGGTCCTGCGGCTCGAACATGTCGAGCACATATGGACGGAACGCCTGCGCGGTCTTCACGACGAATGAGCCGGCGGGATACGACTTGCCGTTCACCGTGAATGGGCTCGTCGCGCGCATCACGGTGATGCCGACGTGACGCAGCGTATTGATGAACTTCGTAGCCGTTGGGAAATCCGGCTGGTTCGACGGCACGATGTAGCCGCGGGCATCACGCTTCGCCGGATCGCGGAGCACCGTGTTGAAGAACTTTATATCGGTCCCGCTGCCAAACGGTGCAACGGGATTGCCCACGGCGCCGGCGCCGGCCGGTGCCGTCGCGCGCGTCCGACCGCCTCGTCCGCCACGGCCGCCCGCGCCGCCTGACACGGCTTCGTCCCCACTCGCCTGCTCACCGGCGAGCTGCGCGCCGTTCGACTCCGCGATCTTGTTCTCGACGGCGACGATGTCGCTCGGCGTCGTCGTCCAGTTGTCGTGACTACCCTTCTCGATCGAGTTCTTGCCCATCCGGTAGATGTCGAACAAGAGCTCATCACGCTGTCGCGACGCGTAGTCGAGCACCGCGTAATTCGCCGTGACCGAGTAATCCACCGACTGACGGAAGTGCCACACCGGCTGCGGATCGATCGGATACATGAGATCCGCGCGGGGCAACTCCATCGTCGGAATGAAGGGAATGCGCTGCGGCGTCGGATTGCCGATCGTCTCGGTGAGGAGACCGATCATGTTGTGGAAGTACACCGTCGTGCGCAGACCGCCGTTCCACCACGTCGAATAGCTCGAGCCGGAGCGTATCGTCACGCCCGGCTTGTGCTCCATCGCGAATCGCGTCTGCATCGCCGCGCCGACCGCGTCGATCCCCATCGGGATTCCCGGGTCGAAGTTGTAGTTGAATGGATCGCGGAAGGGCGGCGCGAACATCACCGCGCCCGCGGGACCGGTCTGGTGGTGATTGTAGACGATCTGCGGGAACCACTCCCAGTACATCACATGATTGTCATTCTTCGTCTCGGCCTGATTCGACATGTAGAAATCGCGGTTGTCGTCGTGGCCCACGTACTTCTGGTAGAGACGCGGAATGCTCATGTTCCGCTTGAGCGAGTCCGCGTCCTTCATGTACCAGCTCGAGACGAGCTGCATCCCGTCCGGATTCACCTGCACGGCGAGAACGATGTCGTCGTTGAGGATCCGTTTCGTCTCCTCGTCGTTGCGACTCAAGAGTTGATAGACGGTCTCCATGAGCTGGGCAGGGCCTAACACTTCGGTGGCGTGCAAGCCGCCGTCGATCCAGACAACCGCCTTGCCATCCTTGGCGAGCGTATGCGCCTGATCGTCGGTCAGTCCCTCGGCGAGCGCGAGCCGGCGTGAGATGTCCTTGTAGCGATCGAGCTTCTTCATGTTCTCAGGCGACGAAATGATCGCCATGAGTTGCGGCCGCCCCTCGGCCGACTTGCCGATCTCGACCAGCTTCATGCGGTCAGATTCTTTGGAGAGCTTTTGCCAGTACGCCTGGAATTGATCGTAGGTCGCGAGCCAGTAGTCGTCGCCGATGTTATGGCCGAACTGCTCCTTTGGACTCGTGATGTGACTCTGGGCCTGCACGACCGTCGCCGAAAAGACGAGCGGAAGCGCAGCAGCTCGCCAGAGGCGGTGACTGCACGTACGCATCGAGAAACCTCCAGGTGGGACGCGGACGCAGCAAAGTGCCGCGATCGCGCTGGTTGAGCATATCAGCCAGTTTTACGCGTCGATAGGTCCTAGTGCTGAGAGGCACTTGCCCTAGCCCCTAACCTCTAGCCCTTTGCACGTCAGAGCGAGGTCAGCACTCGCGGCCCGGACTCTGTGATCGCCACCGTGTGCTCGAAGTGCGCCGAGCGAGATCCATCTATCGTCACGATGGTCCATTTGTCCGAGAGCGTTTTCGTCGCTGGCCCGCCCGCGTTCACCATCGGCTCGATCGCGATCGTGAGACCCGGAACGAGCTTCTCACGACGCTTCGGCTTTCCGTAATTCGGCACCTGCGGCTCCTCGTGGAAATCCGTCCCAATGCCGTGCCCAACGAGATCACGGACGATGCTGAACTTGGCCCGCTCGACAACGCCCTGTACGGCGGCGCCGATATCCCCAACGTGGTTGCCCGGCTGCGCAGCCGAAATCCCCGCCGCTAGCGCATCCTGAGTAACCGCGAGCAGACGTTTTGTCTCGGCGTCGACGTCGCCGACGGGAACGGTCACCGCGCTATCGGTGAAGTAGCCCTTGTAGCCGACGCCGACGTCGATGGACAAGACATCGCCGTCCTTCAGAACACGCTTGCGGGAAGGAATCCCGTGCACGACCTCGCTGTTGATGGACGTGCAGATGCTCCCCGGAAATCCATACAATCCCTTGAACGCGGGCGTCGCGCCGTCATGGCCGCGAATGAAATCTTCGGCGATCTGATCAAGCTCCCCGGTCGAGATCCCGGCGCGCACGGCGCCGCGAAGGTGCTCCACGGTCGCAGCGAGAATCTTCCCTCCCTGCGCCATGAGCTCGATCTCGCGGTTCGACTTGAGCTGGATCACCTGCCGAGCGCGTGCATAACGCGTTGAGTGACTTCGCCGACGGTACCATTGGCGTCGACGACGGCGATCCGCGCGCCGTTGCGCTTGTACCAATCGAACACGGGCGCCGTTTGCGCCGTGAAAACGCTGAGACGATTTCGCACCGCTTCCGGCTCATCGTCGCTGCGGCGCACAACGACGCCGCCGCAGTTAGGACATTTGGAGCCCGGCGGCAGATCGCTGTATGGCGTCTGACAGGTGGAACACACCGTTCGGGTCCCCATGCGGCGCACGATCTCCTCGTCAGGCACCTCGAGCGAGACGACGGCGTCCACTTTGCGGCCGAGCGTCTTGAACATCGCTGCGAGACCCTCTGCCTGTGGAACGGTGCGTACGACGCCGTCGAGAACGACGCCGCGCGCGTATTCCGGCTTCGTCAATTCCTCTCGCACGATGCCGAGAATCACCGAATCTGGCACGAGATCGCCGCGATCCATGAATCCCCTTGCCTCGCGGCCGAGCGCGGTGCCTTGCTTCACCGCTGCGCGAAGCACATTCCCCGTCGCCAGAGTCGGCACGCCGAGGGACTCCGCGATCTTTGGAGCTTGAGTGCCCTTTCCAGCGCCAGGCTTGCCGAACAGAACGATGTTCATGGAGAAGTACAGAAGGGACTAGGGGCTAGGTCTAAGGGGCCAGGGTTTGATAGCCCTAGCCCCCAAGACCCTAGCCCCTCTCTGTCAATATCCGCCGGTCGCTCCCTGACGGCCTCTGAATCGAACACGGCCCTTCTTCATGAAACCGTCGTACTTCCGGAGCAGGAGGTGCTGCTGCATCTGCGTCAGCGTGTCGAGCGCGACCCCGACGACGATGAGAAGCGACGTGCCGCCAAACGAGAACGGAACGTTGATGAGGCGGCTGATCCAGATCGGCAACAGCGCGATGATCGTCAGGAAGATCGCGCCAGGAAGTGTGATCTTCGAGACGACGTCTTCGATGTACTCCGCCGTCTTCGCGCCAGGCTTCACGCCCGGGACGAACCCGCCCTGCTTCTTCAGGTTCTCGGCGACGTCGATCGGGTTGAAGATGATCGCCGTGTAGAAGTACGTGAAGAAGAGGATCAGGACAGCCATCAACGCGTAGTACCAGAATGCGCCGGGCTGGAAGAATTCGGCGAGGTCTCGAAGCTTCTGAACGCTCGAGAATTGGGCCGCGGTGCCCGGGATGACGATCACCGATTGCGCAAAGACGATCGGCATCACGCCTGCGGCGTTTATGCGAAGCGGTATGAAGCTCCGCGAAGCCTCGCGCATTCGTCCCCGCGCCATGGTCCGCTGTGGGATCTGAATCAGGACGCGGCGCGCCGCTATGGTCACCGCAACGACAGACGCGACGACCGCCACCATCAACACGATGAGAACGAGCAGGTTGAAGGTCGGGATCGCGCCCGAGCCGATGAACTTGAAGGTCTCACTGATGCCGGGCCAGATGCGGTCGACGATCGAGAAGAAGATCATCAAGCTCGCGCCATTGCCCAGTCCGCGCTCGGTGATTTGCTCACCGAGCCACATCACGAACATCGCTCCCGTGGTGAGGAAGAAGGCCGTCTGGAGGCGGAAGGCGAAGCCTGGCGAGTCGACGACACCGGGCAGTGACTCGGTGAAGAGGGCGAAGCCCCAAGCCTGCACCCACGCGAGACCGATCGTCGCGTAACGCGTCCACTGGTTGACGCGTTTTCGGCCTTCCTCGTCCTTTTGCATCTTCTCAACTTGCGGAATGATCGCGCCGGCGATCTGCTGGAAGATGCTCGCCGAGATGTACGGCATGATCCCGAGCGCGAACACGGTCGCGCGCGAGAGCTGGCCGCCGGTGAAGAGGTCGTAGAGGCCGAGCAGCCCGCCACCATTGCTCTGAGTTTTGAAGAAGTCGATGAGCGCGGCGGGATTCACGCCGGGCGCGGTGACGTGCGCGCCGATGCGATAGATCACCAGGCACAGGAGCGTGAAGAGGATCTTCTCCTTCAGCTCGGTGGTGTTCCAGATGTTGCGCATCGCCGTCGCGGCGGCATTGCTCTGAGCCATAAGACGCTACCGGAAAAACGTAGTTGGTCGCTGGTGGCTGGTTATCGGTATTTCCGAAGAACCAACCACCAATCACCAATCACCAATCACTCTTCCACACTGCCCCCGGCCGCCACGATCTTCTCGCGCGCCGATGCACTCATTTTCACGCCGCGCACGGTGACGGGCTTCGGCACCTTGCCGTTCGCGAGCAGCTTGATCTTGCCGTGATTGCGCCTAACGAGTCCGGCCTCGGCAAGCGACTCCGGCGTCACGTCGCCACTCACCTTCGCGAGATCGTCGAGGCGGATCACCTCGGCATCCTCGCGGAAGGGATTGGTGAAGCCGCGCTTCGGCAAGCGACGCGTGATCGGCATCTGGCCGCCCTCGAAGGCCGGCTTTCCGCCGCCCGGACCGTGATGTCCCGAACGCGCCTTGATGCCCTTGTTGCCCTTGCCGGACGTCTTGCCCTTTCCGGAGCCCGGACCGCGACCGATGCGCTTCCGCTCGCGATGCGACCGGGGAGCCGCCACCAGATTGTGCAGCCCGATCTTCTCGACCTTCTCCGCCTTTTCTACAGTCTTAGCCACAGTTGCCCTCACTCTTCGACGACGGTCACCTGCACGAGGTGCCGCACTTGCTTGAGCTGCCCCACGAGTGCGGGGTGAATGTCCTTCACGACCTCATGCTGATGATGACGCAGCCCGATCGCCTCGAGCGTCGCGCGCATCCGCCAGGAATGACCGATGCCGCTGCGGACCTGCTTGACGCGAACCTGGCCCTTCTCCGGCAACCGAAGGCTCGGTGTCTTTTTTGGACCGCGCGTCCGGTGCCAAACGAATGTGCGCGGCATTAGACCGCCTCCTTTGACTTCGCACGCGAACGGTACTGAATACTCGACACCTCGATACCGCGCTCACGGGCCACCTGTTCCACCGTCGTCAGTTGACGAAGGCCGTCCATCGCCGCTCGTACCATGTTGTGCGGATTCGTGGAGCCCAGACTCTTGGTCAGAATGTCGGAGATCCCTGCGCACTCCATAATGGCGCGAACGGCGCCGCCGGCGATCACACCGGCACCTGGCGCCGCGGGCTTCATAAGGACGCGCCCCGCGCCATGCTGACCAATAATCTCGTGCGGGATCGTGTTCCCGGTGAGGGGAACCTCCGTGAGCTTCCGGCGCGCTGCCTCCACTGCCTTGCGGACGGCTTCGGAGACTTCGTTCGCCTTGCCTGACGCGAATCCGACGCGACCCTGACCGTCGCCGACGGCCACGAGGGCGTTGAAGGAGAAACGCCGGCCGCCCTTCACGACCTTCGCGACGCGGTTGATGGCGATGACGTTCTCGATGAGATCTCCACCCTCGCGCGAACGTTCCTCGCCACCGCGCCCGCCACGTCCTTCGCGACCACCGTGACCACCACGATCGCTGCCGCCCCGATCACCGCCGCCACCACCCGGGCCGCCGCGACCGCGACCGCCACCACCACCGGGACCACCACGGCCGCCACCGCCGCCGCCACGTCCGCCGCCTGGTCCGCCGCGTCCGCCGCCTGGCCCGCCGCGTCCGCGACCGCCACCGCCGCCGCCGCCGCCCCCGCGCCCACCACGGCCGCCACCTGGGCCACCGCCGACGGGGCGTGGACGCTCGGCGCGCTGCGGCTCGCCGCCTGTGCTGTGTGTTTCTGACATGTCTTTAGAACTCCAGCCCGCCCTCGCGGGCACCGTCGGCCAGCGCCTTCACGCGGCCATGATATCGATATCCCGCCCGATCGAACACGACTTTCGTGATACCCGCTTCCTTCGCGCGCGCGGCGATCCGCTTTCCGACTTCCGACGACTTCTCGGTCTTCTTCCCTTCGATGTCCTGGCTCGTGACCGTCATGAGCGTGCGGTTCGCCGCGTCGTCGACCAGCTGCGCGTAGATGTGCTTGAGCGAACGGCGAATGACGAGACGCGGGCGATCCTCGGTACCGCTGACCTTTTTCCGAACACGAAGATGGCGACGATATCGCCGTTCGACCTTCGTCTTCGGGGGACGCATCACCGGCATTACTTACCTCCTGCCTTGCCCGCCTTACGACGGATCTGTTCACCAGCGTACTTGATGCCCTTGCCCTTGTACGGCTCGGGTGGCCGAAGTTGGCGCAGCTCGGCCGCGACCTGTCCGACCATTTCCTTGTCTGCGCCGTCGATAAAGATCTGCGTCGGCTGCGGCGCGGTCAGCTTGATCCCCGACGGCGCCTTGTACTGCACCGGATGGGAGAAGCCCAGGGCGAGCTGCAGCCCGAATGGCCGGACCTCCGCCTTGTACCCAACGCCCGAGATCTCGAGCTGCTTCTGATATCCCTTCGTGACGCCCTCGACCATGTTGGCGATGAGCGTTCTCGTTAGGCCGTGGAGCGCCTTGTGGTTCGGCTCGTCCGACGGACGCGATACCTTGATGGTGTCGTTCTCGACCGCGACCGAAATATCCTGGGCGACCTTGCGCGTCAGCTCGCCTTTCGGACCCTTGACGCGAATCGTGTTCCCGTCAACGGCAACCGTGACCCCTTTGGGTATGCTGACCGGAAGCTTTCCAATACGTGACATCTCAATTCCTCCTTACCAAACGACGGCGACGAGCTCGCCGCCGGTGCGCGCCTGACGAGCTTCTCGATCGGACATCATCCCCTGCGACGTGCTGAGGATGGCGAGCCCGAGTCCGTTGCGGACGCGCGGGATCTGGTTGACGCCGACGTAACGCCGCAGTCCCGGCGTCGAGACGCGCTGGAGCGAACGAATCACCGGCTGGCCGGTGCCCGCGTACTTGAGCCGCACGCGCAGGAGGTGCTTGCCTTCGTCGCTGTCGATCATCTGATAATCCTGAATGAAGTTGTTCTCCTTCAGGATGCGAGCGATCTCGGTTTTCACTCTCGACACCGGGATGTCGACGCGACGATGCCGCGACGCCACCGCGTTGCGGATTCGTGTCAACATGTCGGCGATCGGATCGGTCATGCTCATGAATTCAGAACTCCTCTCGTATCCGGAGACGTGGGGGAGATTGGTGACTGGTGATTGGCGGTTGGTCGTTGGTGGGTTTCGGATTGGCCGGCGAGCTTCGCTCGCGGGCACTCCCTATTCACCAATCACCCGCGACCAGCCACCAATCACCATGAGGCCTTGCGTACGCCCGGGATCATCCCGGAAAGCGCCAGTTCACGGAAGCAGATTCGGCAGAGACCAAAGCGTCGCAGAAATGCGCGCGACCGGCCGCAGCGACTGCACCGGCTGTGTGCGCGCACTTTGAACTTGGGCTTGCGCTTCGACTTCTCGATCCAGGACTTCTTTGCCATGCGTGGTACCCGCTGAGGTGTTGGTGACAGCCGCGCTAGAGGAGCCGGCTGCCCTTCTTGTCGTCACCGCGGAATGGCATGCCTAACTCCTTCAGCAGCGCCAACGCGAGATCGTCGCGCTCGGCGCTCGTCACGAAGGTGATGTCCATGCCGTGGATTTGCTCGATGTCGTCGTAGTTGATCTCGGGGAAGATCATCTGCTCCTTGACGCCAAGCGAATAATTGCCTCTTCCATCGAAAGAGCGCGTGCCCAGCCCGCGAAAGTCGCGAATGCGTGGCACTGCCACCGAGATGAAGCGGTCGAGAAACTCCCACATGCGCGCGCCGCGGAGCGTCACTGCCGCCCCGATCTCTTGTCCTTGCCGGAGACCGAAGTTCGCGATCGACTTCTTTGCCTTTTTTCTCACCGGTTGCTGGCCGGTGATCGTCGCAAGCTCCTCGACGACCTTGTCGAGCGTCTTCGGTTGTTTGATCGCTTCGCCGACGCCGACGTTGAGCACGATCTTTTCGAGCGTCGGGACCTGGTGCGGATTCGTTAGGCCGAACTGCTGCATGAGCTTCGGCCGGACTTCGACCTGATACATCGCGCGCAGGCGCGGCGGTGGCACGGGAATGTGAGCGCCCGCGTGTGGTCCACGCGCATGCGCTTCACCGCCGCGCTTTTCTTTCCCTTTCTTGCCGCTCGGCTTACCGCCGGCCTGTTTTGGTGCGCCCTTCGCCGGCGTGCCGCCCTTTTGGTCTTTCGTTGCCATGAGTCCTTAGTCTCCAATCACCAACCACCAATCACAATCGTCAGCGCACCGGTTTCGGAATCGCGTCACCGCTCTTGACGCTGATGCGCTCCTTCGTGCCGTCCTCGTCGATGCGCATCTTCGTGCGCGTCGGCTTGCCGCTCTTCGGGTCGATGAGCATCACGTTCGACACGTGAATCGGCGCTTCCATCTCGATGATGCCGCTCTGCTCGTCGGCCGTGCGCGCCTTCCGGTGCCGCTTCACGATGTTCACACCCTTCACCGTGATGCGCCCTTTCTTCGGGTAAACGTGAATCACTTCGCCGCGCGCGCCCTTGTCGTTGCCGCGCATGATCAGCACCTGGTCGCCGCGCACGACGGGCATCTTGATGCGTGCCCGGTTGTCGGCGTGTCGCTTGCGATTGACCGCACGCGGCCGATCCGTCTTTCGATACTTGAGAATTCGCATATCAGATGACCTCGGGCGCGAGCGACACGATCTTCATGTACTTCCGGTCGCGCAACTCGCGCGCGACGGGGCCGAAGATGCGCGTCGCGCGCGGCTCGCCCTGCTCGTTGATGATCACGACCGCGTTCTCGTCGAAGCGGATATAGCTGCCATCCTTGCGGCGCGTCTCCTTTGCCGTGCGAACGACGACCGCCCGAGCGACCTCCGACTTCTTCACCGTACCGTTAGGCAAGGCGTCTTTGACCGCCACGATCACGACGTCGCCCAAGCCCGCATAGCGACGGCGCGTGCCGCCGAGCACGCGGATCACGAGCGCGCGTTTCGCGCCCGAATTGTCCGCGACCTTGACCATCGATTCCTGCTGAATCATGGTGACTTCCTCCCTTAGCGCGCGCGCTCGATGATCTCGACCACGCGCCACCGCTTGTCCTTCGACAGCGGGCGGGTCTCCATGATGCGCACGGTGTCACCGCTCTTCGCGGCGTTCTCCTCATCGTGCGCTTTCACGCGCTTCGTGCGCGTCACCATCTTGTTGTAGACGGGGTGCTGGTAGCGACGTTCGATCGCCACCACCACCGTCTTCTGCATCTTGTCGCTCACGACGACGCCGAGCCGCGTCTTGCGCGTGCCGCGCGGCGTGCTCGTCTCGCGTGCGTTCGTTCTCGCCATATCAGCCATGCTCGTCCCCGGTTAGCGCGCTTTCGTCTTCGTCGCGCCCTTCTTCGCCGGGCGACGCGCTGTCTTCGTTGTCTTCTTGCCCTTCTTCGCGGCGGGCGACGACGACGCCGTAGCCTCGCGCACGATGCCTTGCTCGCGCTCGCTCGCGATCGTCTTCAGCCGCGCAATGTCCTTTCGAATCAGTCGCAGACGCAGCGGATCCTCGAGCGGCTCCGTCGCGCTTCGGAACTTGAGTCGGAAACGCTCCTCCTCCAGCTCGAGAACGCGCGCCGTGATGTCCTCCACGCCCAGTTCACGGATTTCGTCAGCTCGCATCGGTGTGCGCCTCCTCACGCGCAACGAACTTCGTACGCACCGGCATCTTGGCGGCCGCGAGCGCCATCGCCTTGTCGGCGATCTCGCGCGTGACACCTTCCAACTCGAACAGCACTCGTCCCGGCTTTACGACTGCGACCCAACCCTCTGGAGATCCCTTTCCCTTCCCCATGCGGGTCTCGGCGGGCTTTTTCGTGATGGGTTTATCCGGAAAGATTCGAATCCACACTTTTCCGCCGCGCTTGATGTGCCTCGTGAGGGCAACGCGCGCCGCCTCGATCTGGCGGTTCGAGATCCAGCCCGGCTCGAGCGCCTGCAAACCATAGCTACCGAAGGCCACCGTGCTGCCACGCTTGGCGTGACCCTTCGTGCGGCCCTTGAACATCTTGCGAAATTTGACACGCTTCGGACTCAGCATCGTTCAGCCCCCCTCACATGCCTGACGAGTAGGTCGTACCGCGACGATCCTCGACCTTCTCGCCCTTGAAGATCCACACCTTGACGCCGATCGTCCCGTAGGTCGTCTTCGCCGTCGATGTTGCGTAGTCGATGTCCGCGCGCAGCGTATGCAGCGGCACGCGTCCCTCGTGATACCCCTCGACGCGCGCGATCTCGGCGCCGCCCAGACGGCCACCACACTTGATCTTGATACCCTGCGCGCCCATGCGCATTGCGCTCTGCACCGCGCGCTTCATGGCGCGACGAAACGAGATGCGCTGGGCGAGCTGGCTTGCGACGTTGTCGGCGACGAGTTGGGCGTCGAGCTCGGGCCGCTTGATCTCCTCGACGTTGATGCCGACTTCCTTGCCAGTGAGATGTGCGAGCTCGTCACGCAGCTTGTCCACTTCCGCGCCTTTCTTGCCAATAACGACTCCTGGTCGCCCCGTGTGTAGGGTGACGACGACCTTGCTCGGCTTACGCTCGATCACGATATCGGAGATCGCTGCGTGTCCGAGGCGCGCCTTGAGATACTTGCGCAGCAGCTCGTCTTCCTTGAGCAGCTTGGGCAGCTCCCGCCCCGCGTAGTATCGCGAGCGCCAGTCCTTCGAGATGCCGAGCCGGAAACCGACTGGATTAACCTTCTGTCCCATTAGCGAGCAACCCCCTGACGCGCCGCGACCACGATCTCGACGTGGCTCGTGCGCTTCTGAATTGGCGTGGCGCGACCCATCGCCGCCGGCGTGAACCGCTTCAGCTTCGGTCCTTCGTTCACAATTGCGTGCTTCACGAACAGCGTATCCACGTCCAAGGGCTCATTCTCGGCACGAGCATGTGATTCAGCATTTGCTACCGCGGAACGCAACGTTTTCTCGATCTGCTTCGCCGCGTGCTTCTTGGAGAAGGCGAGGTAGTTGAGCGCCGCGTTCACGTCCTTGCCGCGGATCTCGTCGATCACCAGGCGCATCTTGTAGGGCGACTGGCGCGTGGTGCGCTGGATCGCGCGTGCCTGACGAGGCGGAGTTGCCGTCGCGGGTTGCGCGGCGCGCGGCGTGCCGCCGCCGGTCCCGGCCCGCTTCGTCCCGCCGCGCTTCGCGCCGGCTTTCTTCGCGGCGCTCTTTTTCGCACCGCGCGTGCCGCGGCTCGCGCCCCGCTTCGCGGTCGTCTTCTTCGCTCCCGACTTACGTGCGGCCATGGCCTACCTACCTCCTCGTGGTGCGGGCGCTGCGGCTGGTGCGGTCGCTGCGGGCGCCGCTGGCGTACCGGCGGCGGGCGTCGGCGCCTTCTTGTCTGCTGCTTTTCCCGCTGCGGTGTGTCCACGGAACAAGCGCGTCGGCGCGAACTCGCCGAGCTTGTGGCCCACCATGTTCTCGGTGACGTACACGGGGATGAACTTGTTCCCGTTATGCACCGCGAACGTGTGACCCACGAACTCCGGCAGCACCGTGCTCGCGCGCGACCACGTCTTGATCACGCGCTTCTCGTTGCGCGTGTTCATCGCTTCGACGCGCTTCGTGAGCGCTTCCTGAACGTAAGGACCCTTTTTTACGCTGCGACCCATGATGTCGATTCCGGGTGGTTGGTGTCTGGTGGCTGGTAGTCGGTGATTCACGAATCACCAACCACCAATCACCAATCACGGTTACTGCGTTGCCTTTCCGCGTTTGCGACCCCTCACAATCAGCTTCTGCGACGCCTTCTTCTTGTTGCGCGTCTTCACGCCTTCCTTCTTGCCCCACGGACTCACGACATTGCGACCGCCGCGCGTGCGGCCACCGTGCGGGTGATCGACGGGGTTCATGACCTCGCCGCGGACCCGCGGACGGCGTCCCTTCCAGCGGGATTTGCCCGCCTTGCCCCACGAGAGCAGCTCGTGCTCCTCGTTGCCGACGACGCCGATCGTCGCCAGGCAGCGGCCGTGGATCATGCGCATCTCCGTCGACGGCATACGCACCGTCACGTACTCGCCCTCTTTCGCGACGACCTGTGCCGCCATTCCCGCCGACCGGCAGAGCTGGCCGCCCTTTGCGATCTTGAGCTCGATGTTGTGGACCGCCGTGCCTAACGGCACTTCCGCCAATGGCATCGTGTTGCCCAAACGGATGTCCGAGCCCGGGCCGCTGACCACCGTATCCCCGACCTTGAGCCCCTTCGGGTGGATGATGTAGCGGAGCTCGCCATCCGCGTACTCGACGAGCGCAATGCGCGCCGAGCGATTCGGATCGTACTCGATCTCCTTCACCGTCGCGGTCACGCCAAACTTGTCACGACGGAAATCGACGATGCGGTACTTCCGCTTGTGGCCACCGCCACGACGGCGCATCGCGATGTGCCCGTGGTTGTCGCGCCCACCGGTCTTCTTCAACGGCTCGACCAGCGACTTCTCCGGCTCCTCGCGCGTGATCTCCGAAAAATCCGCGACGGAACGGAAGCGTGAGCTCGCCGTGATCGGCCTGAACTGACGAATCGGCATTCTATCTACCTCAGCCTTCGAAGATCGGAATCGAGTCGCCCTGAGCGAGCTTGACGACGGCCTTCTTCCAGTTGGGACGGCGACCCGCACTCTTGCCAAGCCGCTTCATCTTGCCGCGATGGTTCGACGTCCACACGCCGACCACACGCACGCCGAACAGCTGCTCGATCGCACCGCGGATCTGCGGCTTCGAGGCCTTCGGGTGCACTTCGAACGTGTACTCGCCGCGATCCTGGTAGGCCGCGGAGCTCTTCTCCGTGATCAGTGGCCTAACGATCATCTCGTGGAGTGTCGGCATCGGTTACTTCCCCTTCTTCTTGGTCGACTTCGACGCGGACTTCTTCGCCGCAGATTTCTTCGCGGCCGGACGTTTGGCGGCCTTCTTGGCCGCGCCGCGCGTCGCCGCCTTCTTCGCGCCTGCCTTCGAGGCTGCCTTGCGCGCGCTCGCCGCCTTCTTTGGACGCGGCGTCTCCTCTTCACCCTCAGCCGGCTCGAGCTGAGAGCCGAGCGCGCCCGACTCGATGAGCACGACGTCGGACCAGAGGATGTGATACGTCGAGACGTCGCCATAGGGCATCACGTGGACCAGCGGCAGGTTGCGGCCGCTGAGGAACACGTTCTCCTTCGCCCCTTCGGTGAGGATGAGCACCTTTCGATCGGCGACTCCGAGACGCGTGATGAGATCCACGAGCTGCTTCGTCTTCGGCGACTCGAACGCGAATCCGTCGACGACGAAGATCGCGTTCTCGCGAGCGCGGGCGTTGAACGCGCTCTTGCGCGCCAACTGCCGCACCTGACGCGGCACGTACTGCGCGTAGCTGCGCGGAACCGGGCCGAACACCGTGCCGCCGCCGACCCACTGCGGCGCGCGAATCGAGCCCTGTCGCGCCCGACCAGTGCCCTTCTGCTTCCACGGTTTCTGATTGCCGCCCGATACGTATTTACGAATCTTCGTCGACGCGTTGCCCTGGCGTTGGTTGGCGAGATACGCCTTCACCGCCTGGTGCATCACCGGCATGTTCACGGTGCCGTCGAACAGCGCCCGTGGCAGCGTCACGCTCTCGCGCTCCGCACCTTGCGCCGTATATGCGGCTGCCTGGAATGTCGTGGTCTCAGCCATGCCTGTATTCCCTTACGCCTGCTTCTCGACGAGGACGATCCCGTTCGTTGGCCCCGCTACGGAGCCTCGGACGTAGATCAGGTTGCGCTCCGCGTCGATCTTCTCGACGCGCAGTCCGATTTGGGTGTGTCGCGCCGCGCCGTAGTGACCCGGCATTTTCTTGCCCTTGATGACGCGCGACGGATCCGTGCCCGGTCCGACCGAGCCGGGCTTCCGGTGCCGCGTGTTGCCGTGCGTGTTTGGTCCACCGTGGAAGCCGTGGCGCTTCACGACGCCCTGGAAACCGCGCCCCTTCGACGTGCCCATGACCTTCACGATCTCGCCGGCGGCGAATACGTCGACCTTCACGGAATCGCCGACGTTGTACGTCGGGATCTCGATCTTGGCGTTGCCTGGCTCGTCGAGGCGGAAGCTGCGCAGAACGCGCGGCGCGTAATCGAGTCCCGCTTTCTTCGCGTGGCCGATTTGCGCGCGTGGCGCGCGACGACCGCGGGGTGTGCGACCCTTGTCGCCTTCGCGCGCGCTCCGCTGCCGCTCGAAGCCGAGCTGCACGGCGGCGAAGCCAGCGGTCGCCTTGTCCGTCACGCCGAGCACCGGATTCGGCTCAGCGGAAATGACGGTGCATGGCACCTGTTCGCCGTTCTCGTTGAAGATCTGGGTCATGCCCAGTTTTCTACCGATTATGCCAATCATGACTAAAAAGGGGCTAGGGGTTAGGGGTTAGGGTCTAGGAGAATTCGGACTTGGGTTTGATCCCTAGCCCCTACTCCCAGAGCCCCTACCCCCTCACTCCACCTTGATTTCCACGTCCACGCCCGCCGGTAGATCCAGCTTCGTGAGGGCGTCGACCGTTTGCGCGCGCGAGTCGAGAATGTCGATCACGCGCTTGTGCGTCTTCAGCTCGAACTGCTCGCGGGATTTCTTGTCGACGTGTGGCGAGCGGAGCACCGTCCACCGCTGCGTCTTCGTCGGCAGCGGAATCGGACCGGAGACTTGCGCTCCCGTCTTTTCCGCCGTTCGCACGATGTCCGCCGATGCCTGATCGATCACCGCGTGATCGAACGCCTTCAAGCGAATCCGGATTCTGCCAGCCATTTGTGTTTCCGAGAAATGTGGTTGGTTGTTGGTGGTTGGTTGTTGGTGGTTGGTTGTTGGTGAAAGCACCAACCACCAACCACCAAGCACCCATCACTTTAGAATCTTCGTAACAACGCCCGCGCCGACCGTTCGTCCACCCTCGCGGATGGCGAAGCGGAGCTGCTCTTCCATGGCGATCGGGATGATCAGCTCGATCGTCATCTGGATGTTGTCGCCGGGCATCACCATCTCCGTGCCCGCCGGCAATTCGACGTTTCCAGTCACGTCCGTCGTCCGGAAATAGAACTGCGGGCGATAGCCCTTGAAGAACGGGGTATGGCGGCCGCCCTCTTCCTTCGTCAGGACGTACACCTCGGCCTCGAACTTCGTGTGTGGCGGAATCGAGCCCGGCTTCGCCAGCACCATGCCGCGCTCGATGTCCTTCTTGTCGATGCCGCGGAGGAGCAAGCCGACGTTGTCGCCAGCCTCGCCCTGGTCGAGCAACTTGCGGAACATCTCGACGCCCGTGACGACCGACTTCTTGTCGGCATTGAAGCCGACGAGCTGCACTTCCTCGCCGACCTTGATCCGGCCACGCTCGATACGACCCGTCGCGACCGTGCCGCGGCCCGTGATCGAGAACACGTCTTCGACCGGAAGCAGGAAGGGCTTGTCCGTCTCGCGAACAGGCTGCGGGATGAACGTGTCGAGCGCGTTGCAGAGCTCGTCGATCTTTTCTACCCACTGCTTATCGCCTTTCAGTGCGCCCGTCGCCGAGCCGCGAATCACCGGCGCTTCGTCGCCGGGGAAGTCGTACTTGCTCAGCAGTTCGCGCACCTCGAGCTCGACGAGGTCGAGGAGCTCGGGGTCATCGACGAGGTCGCACTTGTTGAGGAACACGACGACCTGCGGCACGTTGACCTGACGAGCGAGCAGAATGTGCTCGCGCGTCTGCGGCATCGGGCCGTCCACAGCACTCACCACCAGGATCGCGCCGTCCATCTGCGCAGCACCCGTGATCATATTCTTCACGTAGTCAGCGTGCCCCGGGCAGTCGACGTGCGCATAGTGGCGCTTGGCCGTCTCGTACTCGACGTGGCTGGTCGCGATCGTCAGGATTTTCGTCGCGTCGCGACGCCCCTGCGATTCGGAGGCTTTTGCCACTTCGTCATAGGGCACGTACTTCGTCCCCCACCCCTTGTCCGCCGACACCTTGGTCAGCGCTGCGGTGAGCGTCGTCTTCCCATGGTCGACGTGGCCGATAGTGCCGACGTTTACGTGCGGCTTGGTCCGCTCAAACTTTGCCTTTGCCATTTTTCCGATACCCGGTTAGTTGGGGTCCTTCTTGGTGGTCGGTCGCTGGTCGTTGGTAGTTCGTGAATTTGGATTCACTAACCACCAATCACCAACCACCAATCACGCTTTCACTTTGCTCACGATCTCTTCCGCCTTCGCCTTCGGCACTTCCTCGTAATGCGCGAACTCCATCGAGTACACCGCGCGACCCTGCGACATCGAGCGCAGCTTCGTCGAATAGCCGAACATCTCGGCTAGTGGAACCGTCGCGGCGATCACCTGCGCTTCACCGCGCTGCGTCATGCCGCCGATCTTGCCGCGGCGTGCCGACAGGTCGCCGAGCACGTCGCCCATATATGCGTCGGGTACGACGACTTCGACGTTCATCATCGGCTCGAGGAGCACTGGGCCGGCACGCTTCGCCGCTTCCTTGAACGCCATCGATCCCGCGATCTTGAACGCCATTTCGCTGGAGTCGACTTCGTGATACGAGCCGTACACCAGCTCGACTTTGACGTCGACCATCGGATAGCCCGCGAGCACTCCGTTTTCCAGTGCTTCCTTTATGCCCTGCTCGACGGGCGCGATGTATTCACGCGGAATCACGCCGCCGACGATCTTGTCTTCGAAGACGAATCCAGCGCCGGGGCCGGACGGCTCCATGTTGATCACAACATGGCCGTACTGACCTTTGCCGCCGGACTGACGAATGAATTTGCCTTCGACCTTTTCTACTCTCTTACGGATCGTCTCTCGATAGGCGACCTGCGGCCGACCGATGTTCGCATCGACCTTGAACTCGCGCATCATGCGATCGACGATGATCTCGAGGTGCAACTCGCCCATCCCGGAGATGATCGTCTGCGACGTCTCGGCGTCCGTGTGCACTCGGAACGTCGGATCTTCCTCTGACAACTTCTGCAGCGCGATTGCCAGTTTGTCCTGATCCGCCTTCGTCTTCGGCTCGATCGCGACGTCGATGACGGGATTGGGGAACTTCATCGCCTCGAGGATGATCGGATGATCATCGTCGCAGAGCGTGTCGCCCGTCCGCGTGTCGCGAAGGCCGATCGCCGCGCAGATGTCTCCAGCGCGCACCTCTGGAATCTCCTCGCGCTTGTTCGCGTGCATCTGCAACAGACGCCCGATTCTCTCGCGCTTATCCTTCGTCGAGTTGTAAATATACGAGCCCGACTTGAGGACTCCCGAGTAAACTCTAAAGAACGTCAGCTTTCCGACGAACGGATCCGTCGCGATCTTCGACGCCAGCGCCGCGAACGGCGCGTCATCCGACGCGGCGCGCGTCGCCATGTGCTCGTCGTGATGCG
This sequence comes from Gemmatimonadaceae bacterium, assembly GCA_036496605.1. Classification (NCBI taxonomy): domain Bacteria; kingdom Pseudomonadati; phylum Gemmatimonadota; class Gemmatimonadia; order Gemmatimonadales; family Gemmatimonadaceae; species Gemmatimonadaceae bacterium. The sequence continues at coordinate 59,029 of DASXKV010000041.1, forward strand.
GCAGGTGTCCTTCGATCGGCGGAATGTCCACCGGGGCCGGCAGGAAATCGATCACCGCATCCAACAGTGCCTGCACGCCCTTGTTTTTGAATGACGCGCCGCAGAGCACCGGAATCATCTTTCCCACCACCGTTGCCTTGCGTATCGCCTGGCGAACCTCGTCGAACGTCAGCTCCCCGCCGGCGAGGTACTTCTCCATCAGCGGCTCGTCGAAGGTGACCGCGTGCTCGATGAGCGCGTGGCGCGCCTCTTCGACTTTGTCCTTCATGTCTGCCGGCACGTCGACGACCGTGAACTTCTTGCCTAACGTGTCCTCGTCGAAGATGTACTGCTTTCGCTCGATGACGTCGATGTGTCCGGTGAACAACTCGCCCGATCCAACGGGAAGCTGAACCGCGTAGGCGTGCTTCGCGAGGCGATCGCGGATCATCGTCATGCAACGATCGAAGTCGGCGCCGACGCGATCCATCTTGTTGGCGAAGATGATGCGCGGAACGGCGTAGCGATCCGCCTGACGCCACACCGTCTCGGTTTGCGGCTCGACGCCGGCGACCGAGTCGAGGAGCGTGACCGCGCCATCGAGGACGCGGAGCGAGCGCTCCACCTCGACGGTGAAGTCGACGTGCCCCGGCGTGTCGATGATGTTGATTCGGTACTGGATGCCATTGCGGGTCCAGAAGGCGGTCGTCGCGGCCGACGTGATCGTGATGCCGCGCTCCTGCTCCTGCTCCATCCAGTCCATCGTCGCGGTGCCTTCGTGCACCTCGCCGATCTTGTGCTGCTTTCCGGTATAGTAAAGAATGCGCTCGGTCGTCGTCGTCTTACCGGCATCGATGTGCGCCATGATGCCGATATTCCGATAATGGTCGAGCGGTGTTGTACGTGGCATAATTCAAGAATTCCTAAACCCTAGACTCTAGCCCCCGTCCCAAGCCCCTCCCCCATCCCACCAGCAAAAACGCGGGTGGACCTGCGCCCCGAAATGGGACCGGTGTCCATCCGCCACCGCCGGGTACACTCGCCACTGCAGCACGAGAGGGGACCCATGGCGCGCCCGACAACGTTCATCGGACGTTCGATTGTCCTGCGTTTGCTTTTCGGGAGCGTCGACACCGAGTGTCTCGACCGGCAGCGCCCCACTGCATTGGGGCGCAGACCCTCGCTGCTAACGAGCGAGCCCATAAGAGCCGGCGCGCAGTTTCGCCGGACGGTTCGCTTCGGGTGCGATGCGCCATCAACGCGCAAAACCCGGAGCCCCTTGAATTTATTGAGGAGAGGTCACGTGTCAACTGACGCGACTAAGAAATCCTGAGGGGGCTCCTCGGTACTCTCCGGCACTTCAGTACTGCCGAGGAGCGGACACCCATCCGTGAACTGTTCATCTCTCAACGCTGTCTCACGTGCGTCGATCCCTCGCGAGCCAATGATGAGCACCAACTGGATGGATGTACTCTCGCAAGACGTCCGGTACGCCGTGCGTGGCCTCCGCGCCAAGCCCGGCTTTACCGTTGCCGTCGTCACCACGCTCGCGCTCGGCATCGGCGCCAATGCAGCCATTTTCTCGATCGTCGATCGACTGCTCTTCCGTCCGCCGCCGATGCTCGCCCATCCAGGGCTCACGCACCACGTGTACCTCACCACGATGTACCGCGGCAAGGAGAATCAGCGCTCCTATATCCAGTACGCGACCTACGTCGATCTCACCAAGTGGACCACCTCCTTCGCCCATACCGCCGAGGAGCGCGAGGGCAAAGTCGCCGTCGGCATCGGCGACGAAGCACGCGAGATGAACGTCGGCGTCTCCAGCGCGAGCCTCTTCTCCTTCTTCGACACGCCGCCGGCTCTCGGTCGATACTTCACGCCGGCCGAGGATCTACCGCCTAACGGGACTGCCGTCGCCGTACTCGGCTATGGCTACTGGCAAGCTCGCTACGGCGGTCGCCCCGACGTCCTCGGCGAGAAAGTCCAGATCGGGCCGGTCCTCTACACCGTCGTCGGCGTCGCGCCGCGCGGGTTCGTCGGACTCTGGCCGAGTCAGCCACCCGTCGCTTTCATTCCGATCACGGCGTATGCCGGCGCCTCCGGCGTTCGACTCGACAAGGAGAACTGGTGGCAGAGTTACCACTGGAGCTTCGCCGAGATGATCGCGCAGCGAAAGCCCGGCGTGTCGATCGAAGTCGCCAATGCGGATCTCTCGAATGCGTATCGACGGAGCTACGCGCTTCAAAAGGAGACGAGCCCGCACCTAACGCCTGCGTCGCTCGCGAAGCCCCACGCCAGCGTCCAGTCGATCCTCAGCGAACGCGGACCCAACAAGACGAGCCTCGCCAAAGTCGCGACGCTCATCGCCGGCATGGCGCTCGTCGTTCTCCTCATCGCCTGCGCGAACGTCGCCAACCTCCTCCTCGCCCGCGCATTGCGCCGCCGGCGCGAGATCGCCGTTCGGCGTGCGTTAGGCGTCGGACGAGCGCGCCTTCTGTCACAGCTGCTCACCGAGAGTATCCTTCTGGCGCTCATTGCCGGCGCGGCTGGTCTCCTCGTTGGCCAGGTGGGGACAGGGCTATTGCGCACGCTCTTCCTGCCCGAGGGCGCCGAGACGACCGTCGTCTCCGATACGCGAACGCTGATCGTTGCTGGTGCGGCAGTGGTTGTCGCCGGCATTCTCACCGGTCTGGCGCCGGCGTTTCAGGCGAGTCGCGTCCAACTCACCAATGACCTCAAGGCGGGTGCGCGCGAGGGCACGTACCACCGATCGCGAACGCGTGTCGTGCTGCTCGTGCTGCAGGGCGCCCTCTCCGTCGTGCTTCTTGTCGGCGCCGGTCTGTTCGTTCGTAGTCTGCGCAACGTGAAAGGCGTGCGTCTGGGCTACGACGTCGATCCGATTCTGCTCGTCAATCTCAACATGCGCGGCGTGGATCTCGACAGCGCGCACGCGATCGCGCTCCGCCAACAGCTGCTGGAGACGGCGAAAAGCCTACCCGGCGTCGAAAACGCGGCCCAGAACGTCACCATCCCGTTTTGGAGCACATGGAGCATGGATCTTCACGTTGCCGGTATCGACTCCGTGGACCGGTTAGGCGAGTTCGATCTCAACAGCGTGACGCCCGAATACTTCGCGACGCTCGGGACGCGCATCATCCGCGGGCGAGCGATTCAGTCGCAGGACGTCGCCGGAGCGCCCCGCGCCATGGTCGTGAGCGACGCGATGGGTCGCGTGCTGTGGCCGGGTAAGGACCCGATTGGCCAGTGCGTTCGCATCTCTGCCGACACGATGCCGTGCACGTATGTCGTCGGCATCGCCGAAAACATCAAGAGCGGCAGTCTCAGCGACGAGCCAAGCTACTTCTATTATCTCTCCGCGGCTCAGTTCAATCCCAACCGAACGGGATTGTTCATACGAACCCACGGAGAAGCGGCTCTGCAAGCCGACGCGATTCGCCGCCAGCTCCAACGTGTTATGCCGTCGCCGGCGTACGTCACGGTGACTCCCTTCGGCGACATCATTGGCCAACAGATGCGTTCGTGGAAGCTCGGCGCGACGATGTTCGTCGTCTTCGGCATGCTCGCGCTCGTGCTGGCTGCGGTCGGACTGTACAGCGTGATCGCCTATAATGTCGTGCAGCGGACGCACGAGATGGGCGTGCGCATCGCGTTAGGCGCGCAGCTCGGCGACGTCGTCCGCCTCGTCGTCGGCCAGGGCGTGCGACACGGCGTTGCCGGTATTCTCATCGGCGGCGCGATCGCCGTCGGCGCGGCGCGATGGGTGAAGCCGCTGCTGTTCGACGAATCGCCACGCGACCCGCTGATCTATGCGATCGTCGGCGTGGTGCTGCTTGCCGTCGCGATCGCGGCGAGCTTGATCCCCGCCCGGCGCGCGGGGCGAGTCGATCCGAACGTGGCGCTCCGCAGCGAGTGAGCCAGCGCCTCGCGCCTGCGTACCTCGTCAGAATCTGATTCTCGTTAGGCGACCGTTGCGGTCGATCGAGTACATCGGACCGTGGATCACGTCGTCACCGTACGGTCGGCGATTCGGGTCCGCCTGTGTCTGCGCCTGGAGCGATAACGTCAGCTGGAACGGATCCGCTCCGGCCGCATTCACCGTGTAGCCGAGGTCCTCGAGCGAGCGCACTGTCAACACGCTGAGCGGGTTGCTGCCGCTGTTGAGGAAGCCGGTCATCAGCTCGTTGGCAAGCACGCTCTCGCGCCAGTGGCCGTTGATCGTGCCGGCACCGCCCTGGTTCTCCACCGGAACCTTCAGACTACCGGTGTAGGTGATGCCGCCGATGAGATCGAAGCCAGCCAAACCGCCCGCTCCGATATAGTGCGTGTCGAGCGTCTGTCCACCGGGCGTCGACGGGTTCACGAGGAGATGGAAGTTCTGCCAGAGCGTGCCGATACCGATGACGTGACCCATCTCGTGCAAGATCACCTCGTTGAGCTGCCCTCTCGCCAACAGTCCCGCCACATCGGCGTCGTCGAACCGCATCAGGCCGATGATTGGAAGTTGGTTCGAATTGCGGATGACGCACGGACCGGCGCTTCCCAGGACGCCATTCACGCCGTCGATCGGCTCGATGCGCGCGAAGATCAACAGATCGTCGATCGTCATGTTCACCGAGGGAGAGTTCACACTGCACGTCCCGGCGGGAATGGATACCGTGACGTCCGCGATGTCTCCGGTGATGAGTGAGCCCCAGCGAGCGGCCGCATCGAGGAACGCGGACCGCTGCGCGGGGCTCATTCTCGTAGCGAAGCAGATCGTGATCGCGTAGCCGGTGCCGCCGCCACCGGTGCAACCCACGGCGCCAAACATGATCGAGTTATTGGCGCTGCTGAAGCCAGGACCGGACACCGTCGCGATGAGAGAGTCTGGATTGCCAATCGTGCTGAGCGTCCAGCTTCCGACCGTCGCAACGCCATTCGCATCCGTCGTGGCGGTGGCGCCGGCAACGGTCCCACTGCCATCGGTGGGGAGGAAGGTGACCGTCGCGTTAGGCATCGGCAAGCCGTTGCCGTCCCGCACCACCACCGACGGAGGGACCGGGACCGGAACGCCTGCCATTGCCGCTTGCGAATTCCCGGCATTGACGGCAATACTCGGACTGGAGACGGTGAACGAGACGTTGATGGTGGCCGACGCGGTTGCGGGAACGCTCGACGCAACCGTGACCGTAGCCACATAGGTACCAGCGCCGAGTGTAGCGGTCGTTGCCTGAAGTGTCAGCTGCGTCGGGGTAGTTGTCGCCGTGAGCGTCGCCGTGAGCCACCCCGTCGGCTGACCAGTCTGATACGCGATCGAGGTCGTTAGGCCGTTCAGTGTCGCGATGTCGATGCTGCTCACCGCAACCTGCTGCGAAGCTGGATCCGGCCCGTTCGCCGCCGCGGCGAAGTTGATCGCCGTTGTCGAGACGCCGACGAATTGCTTCGCGGTGACCGTGATCGACGCCTTCGCGCTCCGCCCATTGCTCGTGGCGCTGACGTCGACGGGGCCGCCCGGCGCGACGGCCGTCACGAGGCCAGTGGACGACACGCTCGCAATCGCCGGATTGGCCGAGATCCACGTGATTGGTGCATCGGTCACCGGAGCATTCGCATCGTCCAGCGCCGTTGCGACGAGTTGCACCGTCTCCCCAATCTCGAGCGTCGCTCTATCAGTCGCGAGTGACACGCTCGAGATGGGCGAAGACAGCACTGCGTAGATACTGAGTCCCGTCAAGTCGGCATTCACGATTTTGGCCGCCGTGTCGACCGAGCTCCCGTCCACCAGCTGCCATGCCGTCCCCACGGCTTGCTGCATCCGCAGCAATTGCTCCGACGCGCCCGTCGGCAGCTGGCCCGGCGAATATTTCAGTCGGAGCTGAGCCACCGAAGCGAACTGCAGACCGGCCGGCTCCAGATCCACCGCCGACCCGCCGACGAGGCGCGCGGTCGTCGGCGTGTTGATCGCCCGCTCGATCGTGATCATGACGTTCGAGGTGAGGGCCCCAGCGGGTATGATCAACGTCGCCGCGCCGCCGAGCGCCGTCACCGTGCCACCGCTCGCGCCGACGATCGCGCCTTCCTTCACGGCGACTTGCGTCGCCGCAGTGACGTTGTCGACGGTCGCCGTAATCGACACGACTCCGGTCGCAACCCCCTGAACCAGCCCAGCGGTGGACACCGTCGCGCGCGCGGCATTCGACGTCGCCCAGGTTACGGTACGGGAGAGGGGATTACCGTTGATGTCTTTCACCGACGCGGTGAGCTGCACCGTCGCCGCCGGAATCAGCGTCGCGGTGTCGCGCGAGAGCGTCACGGAGCCGACGGGCACCGGAGGCGTTGCCTCCTTACCACGACAGGCTGCGATCACGAGCAATCCGAGGAATGCGACGAGACGGCGCATCCACGATTCTGTCACCGAACAGGCGGGTTCAGCAAGGCCGAAGTTGGAAACGCCCGCCCAATCGTTATGTCATCGACCCACGGCCAATCTTGCTTTGCTGAGCAAGGTACGATACCTTGGCCGCCAAGGTACACCTCTCCTCGTTGCTACGCACCGGCACGCGCCAGATCATGAATTACGACCGCGAGTTTCTCACCGGGACCGTCGGCGTCCTGATCCTCTCGCTCCTCAGTGAGCGCGCCATGTACGGCTACGAGATGCTGCAGGAAGCGGAGCGGCGCAGCGCGAGTCAGTTCCAGATGAAAGAAGGAACGCTCTACCCCGCGCTGCACCAGATGGAACGCGCCGGGTTTCTCAAGGCGACGTGGCGCGAGAGCGACACCGGCCGCTCGCGAAAGTATTACGCGCTCACGGCAAAGGGCCGCCGCCACGCCGAGTCCAAGCGGCGTCAGTGGGAATCGATATCCGCGGCGATGCGCGCCATCCTCGGAGCCCAACATGGATGAGCGAACACTCACCGAACTGATCGATCGCGTCGTGCGCGACGCGAAGCTTCCGGCCGCGCGCGCGCGTGACGAGTTGCGGCGCGAGCTGGAGAGTCACTTCGCGGACGCGGGCGGCTCGCCGGAGTCGCTGCGCGCCGCGATCGAACGCTTCGGCAGCCCCGAGCTCGTTGGCGGAGCGCTCGAGCGCGCGCATCGACATAATCGCGTGCTCTCCCATATCATCCGCATCCTGGCGGCGTCACTCGCGTCGGCGCTCCTCGCCCTCGTCATTCAGATCGTAGTGAATCTCCGCTTCGATGGCCCGGCGACCCTGGGACTCGCGCCGTCATTCGTGGCCTCCGCCGCGTTTTCGACCATGCTCGTCGTTGCGCTCGTTGCCGCGTGGGAGCTCGACATCGACTCGTTATGCGCTCGCCTCGAGCGGCATCCGGTGCGTCTGCTCGGCACCGTCGCCGCGCTTGCCGCATCGATGGTGCTCTTTCATGCCACGCAGCACGGCTGGGTCCATCCGGCCAAGGCCCTGACCGAGAGCAGCATCGACGTCATCATCTGGACGTGCACGATCGCGATCCTCACGCGCGTCGATCGCGCTTTTGCGCGCGTCTTCACACCCGCCGAGCCATGATCAACTCCCTCGCCAGCGACCTGCGCCAAGCCTGGCGCATGATGAAGCGCAGCCCGATCGTTGCCGCCGTGGTGATCGGATCGTTAGGCATCGGCATCGGTGTCAACACGGCCGTGTTCTCGTGGGTTCAGGCGGTGATCCTGCACCCGCTGCCGGGCGTCGCCGAAGCCGCAAGCTTCCATCTCGTCGAAGCGCGAACGGAGAGCGCTGCGCATCCGGGCTCGTCGTGGCTCGAGTATGTCGATCTGCGTACCCGCCTTCCGTCCATGCCGAACGTGCTCGCCTTTCGGATGGCGCCATTCACGGTGGGCGCCGCGGATCATGTCGAGCGAACGTATGGCCTGCTCGTATCCGGGAATTATTTCTCGGCGCTCGGTTTGCGGCCCGCAGCGGGACGATTTCCGCGGCCCGAGGAAGTGGCGCGTGCTGGCGCCGAGCCGGTGGTCGTGATCTCCCACGAATTCTGGGAGACGCGCTTCAATCGATCACCCGATGCGATCGGGCAGACACTGCGGGTGAATGAGCGTCCACTCACGATCATCGGCGTCGCACCGGAAGGTTTTCAGGGAACCATCCTCGCGCTCGACTTCGACCTCTGGATTCCAGCGACGATGGCTTCGACGCTGTTCGCCGGCAACCGCGAGCTCGAGGACCGAAGCGTGCGCGGTTACAATATCATGGCCCGCCTTGGCCCCGGCGTTACGCTCGCGCGCGCTCAGGGCGAGGTGGACGCCGCGATGCGCGATCTTGCGCTACGGTATCCGCAAACGAACGCCAAGGTCGGCGCCGAAGTGCTTCCCTTCTGGCGTGCACCGCGCGGGCCACAGCTCATGCTCGCGCGGGCCATACTCGTCTTACAGGGCGTGATGCTGCTAGTACTTCTGGCCGTCTGCGGCAATACGGCCAATCTCATCCTCGCCCGCGCCAGCGCGCGCCAGCGGGAGATCGGCGTGCGGCTCGCGTTAGGGGCTGGCCCATGGCGCATCACGGCGTCGCTCCTCACCGAAAGCTTGACGCTCGCGCTCTTCGGTGCCGTTGTCGGCACCGCGCTCGCAGTCTGGGGAACGCAGGCGCTCCGCGCCGTGCCGATGATCGGCGCCTTTCCGATCAAGTTTCAAACGAGCGTCGATGGCGTCACGCTCGCCTTTGCGATCGGCCTCGGCATCGCTTGCGGCTTCATCTTCGGCCTCGTTCCCGCGCTGCAGCTTTCTCGCGTCGACCCGCAGAGCGCGATGCGCGCCGGGATTCACTCCGCCGGTCGCAGCCGCACCCGCAACGCACTCATGTCGACGCAGGTTGCGCTCGCGCTCATCGTGCTTACCGCAGGCGCGCTCTTCTTCCGCAGCTTCCGCGAGAGCGAGACCGACACCGGCTTTCGCCGCAACGGCGTGCTCCTCGCTGCGTATGACCTTTCCGCGCGCAATCCAACCGGCCAGCAGAGTCTCGCCTTCGCGTCGACGGTCGTGGAGCGGCTGTGGGCGCTGCCTAACGTCGATGGTGCCGCCGTCGCCTCTTCTGTTCCACTCGACATTCACGGCTTGCCCATTCGCTCGTTCACGCTCGAGGGACGAGCTCGTGCCGACGCGGCCGCCGATCAGGTGCTGAACAACGTCGTCACGCCGGGCTATTTCAAGACACTGGGCATCCCATTCCGCGAAGGCCACGATTTCGCGGCGCTCACCGATGCGTCGTCACCGGCCCAGGTCATCGTCAACGAAGCATTCGTCCGGCGTTACGTCGCTGGCACGCAGGCGCTCGGACGGCGCCTGGAGTCGCGAGGAAAGACCTATGTCATCGTCGGAGTCGTGCGCACGACGATCAGCGACTCGTTCGGCGAGCGTCCGACGCCATGCATCTACTTCTCCTACCGGGACCGGCCGGCATCGACGGGGGAGATCCATGTGCACACCGCAGGCGGTGCGGAGCAGCTCGCACCCGAGATTCGTCGCGTCGTGCGCGAGCTCGATCCGGGGCTGGTTGTCTATGACATTCGCACGCTCGACGAACACATCGAGAAGAATCTCTTTCTCCGTCGCATACCGGCGCGAATGTTCGTCGTCCTCGGCCCGCTGCTGTTGTTGCTGGCAGCGATCGGGATCTACGCTGTCGTCTCCTACTCGATCTCACGACGCACGGTGGAGATCGGCGTCCGACACGCGCTCGGCGCGTCCGCCCATCGCATCGTCATCGAGATCACACGCGACACGTTGCGCGCGATCGGATCGGGCGCGCTGATTGGATGGATCATCGCGCTGCTGGTCGAAATTCACGCGGCGCGCGGCGTGATCTACTTACCGATCGTGCTCGGCGTGCCGGCGATTCTCTTCGCGGTCGCCGTCCTCGCGTGCTGGATTCCAGCACGTCGCGCGGCTGGCGCCGATCCGGTGCGTGCGCTCCGGAATGACTGACGCGTTGTCATCCTGAGCGAAGCGAAGGATCTAGTGTCCTTAGTTAGGAGCAGGCTTCTAACTACACAGAGTAGATCCTTGACAAGACGACCTATTCGGCGCGCAACGTAATTGCGGGATCCACGCGCGCAGCTCTCCACGCTGGTAGCCAACACGCGATCATCGCGACGCCGGCGAGCAACGCGACGACGCCGATGTACGTGATCGGATCGAGCCGCGACACACCGAAAAGCAGCGTCATGATCCCGCGCGTCGCCGCCATTGCGCCGACGAGCCCGATCAGCACGCCGAGCAGCGTCAAGCTCATCCCCTGCCTCACGATGAGCCCGAGAATGTTGCCGCGCGTCGCGCCCAACGCGGATCGCACGCCGATCTCGCGCGTCCGCTCGGTAACGCGGCCGGCGAGCACACCGTAGATTCCGAGTGCCGCCAACAGCAGTGCCGCGAAAGCAAACGTCTCGATGATGACGAGCGCAAAACGCCGCTGCGAAGCCGTCTTGGCGATGAGTGCATCCATCGTCACGATCCGCTCGATGGGTTGATTCGCATCGACGGACCATACCGCGCGCTTCACACTCGGCGCCATCGCCGCCGGATCGCCGCTCGTGCGCACGACGAGTGACTGTACGTTATCGACCCACCACCACCTTCCCATCGGAACATAGAATGCGGCGGTCTGGCCGAAGGCGAGTGACTCCTGCTTCACGTCGCCAACGACGCCGACGACAACATCCCACGGACGATCGCTTGCCGTCTCCGGACCAAAGCGGACCCGCTGTCCGATCGGATTCTGATCGCCGAATTTGCGCCGCGCGAGCGATTCGCTGATGAGGATGGCTTCTGGCCCGCCACGCACGTCGCTCTCGTCGAACAGTCGACCGCGTCGCAGTGGAATCCCCATCGTGGCGAAGTACCCCGGCGTCACGACGTAGCGAAGCGCGCTCCCGTCTTCGCCGGGCTTCACGCTCGGCGTCGATTGAAATTCGTAACCATACCCATCGAGATCGTCGCTGAGCGGGAGCTGGCTCGTCACCGCGGCAGAGATGACGCCCGGAACGTGACTCACGCTCTCGAGCGCTTGCTCGTAGTAGCGCGCGCGGGCGGTGTCCGAGTGATAGGCATGTCCCGGTTCGATCACCTGCATCGTCAGGAGGTGCGGAGCGTTGAATCCCGGAGCGACCGCGAACAAGCGCTGCAGGCTCCGCATCAACAATCCCGCGCCGACGAGAAGCACGAGCGCGAGCGCGACTTCAGTCACGACGAGCGCGCTGCGTGCGATGCCGCGTCCGCCCGCGGTCCGACGTGAGCTCTGCTGCAAATCGTCGTGCAGCCCCGCGCGCGTGGCGCCCAGCGCGGGTACGAGTCCCATCGTTAGGCCGATCAGCGTCGTTACGACGAGCGCGAATGCGAATACCGGCCCGTTCAGACCCATGGCGTCCACGCGCGGCAGACCAGCCGGGCTCAGCGCAATCAGCGCGCGAACGCCAATCGCGGCGACCTCGAGCCCCAGCAAGCCGCCGACGAGTGCCAGAACGACCGTCTCGGTCAGTACCTGTTGCACGAGGCGCCCGCGACCGGCGCCGAGAGCGATGCGCATCGCGAACTCGCCGCGCCGCTGCGCACCACGCGCAACCAGCAGATTCGTCACGTTGACGCAAACGATCGCGAGCAGCACGAGGACCGCGCCACAGATCGCGAAAAGCATTGGCTTCGCGTCGGTGGCAATGGCGTCCTGCAACGGCTGCACGAGCATCCCGTCACTCATGTTCGCCCACATCGGCCGGGGGAACTCGGGCAACGGCGCGCGGGCAATCATCCGGATCTCGCCGCTCGCGCGCGCGGCGCTCGATGCACGCTGAAGGCGGCCGACGATCCGGTAGTGATGGCCCCACTCACGTGAATTGAATTCTGCCGTGGCCTGCTCCTGGAGCGGCGCCCAGATATCGGCCGACGGCGCAATCACATTCGAGAAGCGCGGCGGCATCACCCCAATGACGAGATACTCATCGTCGTCGAGCATGATGCGCCGGCCAACGAGCGAGCGATCGCCTCCAAATCGGCGTTGCAGCAGCCGGTCGCTCAGGATGACGACCCGTGGGCCACCGACGCGATCGTCGTCACTGTCGAAGTCGCGTCCGACGGCCGGCGTCACGCCGAGCGTGCGAAAGTAGCTCTCGCTCACGCGCTGTCCTTGCAGACGCTCCGGCTCACTCGTGGCCGTGAGCGACGACTGCCAGCGATCGACCGCGGCCAGTGACTGGAACGACCGGCTTCGCACGCGAAGCTCGCCGTAGGTACCGAAGGTGGCGTCGCGCGGCCCGCCGTCCGCACCGCGATCCGCGACGAGTACGAGGCGCTCGGCGTTTGGATACGGAAGCGATGCGAGAAGGATGGGATTCACGGCGCTGAAGATGGCGGTCGTCGCGCCAATGCCTAACGCGAGCGTCAACACGCTCACCACCGTGAAGCCGGGATTGGCGCGAAGCCGGCGGAGCGCGAAGCGCAGATCCGCGAGAAGCATCCAGACGGCGTTCTCCCAACCGTAGGAGCGCACATGCTCACGAACAGCAGTCATGTTGCCGACCTCCAGCTGCGCGGCGCGGCGCGCCGCTGCGGGCTCGAGCCCGCGTGCGACGTAGTCCGCCGTCGTTAGGTCCACATAGTGTTGCACTTCGTCGGCGAGCTCCTGGTCTGCCTCGGTGCGACGCGTGAGCACCCGGAGACCTCGCCTGAGCTGCCGCCAGAGGGACATCGTTTTCAGGCCTCGGCTTTGAGGAGGCGAGCGACGGCGGACGCGCGACGGGCCCACTCCGCCGTTTCGACGTCGAGCTGTTTCTTGCCGGACCGCGTCAATTCGTAAAACTTCGCGCGACGCGCATTCTCGGTTTGCCGCCACGCCGAGTCGAGCCATCCCGCGCGCTCGAGCCGTTGCAACGCGACGAGTAGTGACCCCGGATTCACCTTGAACACGCCGCGCGAAATCTGCTCGACGCGCCGAGCGATGCCGAAGCCATGCATCGGCTGGAGGCTCAGCGTCTTGAGAATGAGCATGTCCAGCGTGCCTTGAATGACGTCGGTGTTCTGCTCGGCCACGAGCTGCTCCGGTTGTCGGGACGACCGGAGGATACGAGCGTACATCTTGACTGTCAAGATGTGACGTTCATGACATCCCACTGAGGACGATGGCGAACTGTCATCGCGAGGGTCGACGCTGCCGCATCGCGTAGCCAACGACACAATCGACGACACCCGTTGCGAAATCGACGGAACTGCTTGCGCGATCGAGTGCAACCTCTCCCCGATCGGCGGCATTGGTTGCCGTACGGACCGCAGCGGTTGCCCGATCGCCTGTGCCGTTCAGACCACCGGCACTGGTCGATGTGCACTCTGCGCCGCCGCTTTGGCGACCGCCAATGAGCGACGCACGACCGAGGGTAACGTTCGGTCGATCGACGCGAGTATTTGCTCGATCGCCGCTGCTCTTTGCTCGATCGCCGCTGAATTCTTACGGATCGGCGCTGGAATTTCAGGGCTTCGCGCTGAGATGTGCTAAATCGCCGTTGCGATCTGCTAAATCGCCACTGGTCTGTGCTCGATCAACGCCGCTGTGTAGTCGATCAACGCTGCTCTTTGCTCGATCGACGCTGCTCTCTGCTCGATCGCCGCTGCAACTTGTTCGATCACCGCTGCAACTTGCTCGATCGCCGCTGCTGTGTGCTCGTTCGTCGCCAGTGTTTCCACTGTCGGCTCTAATACGTGCCCGATCGACGGCAACGTTTGTCCGGTCGACGACAATGTTTGCTGGAGCGACGGTGACACTAGCCCGATCGGCGGTAACGTCTGGTCGATCGACGACAACATTTGCCAGCTCGACGCCAACATTTGCCAGCGCGACGGCAACCTTTGCCAGTTAGGCCGCAACGTTTGCCAGCTCGACGGCAACATTCGCCAGCTCGACAGCAAACACTGCTCGATGGACGGCGATGTTCGAACGATCGACTGCAACGTTCGCGCACTGCACCGCGACGTTTGCACTCTCACGCGCAATGTTTGAACGCTCGAGCGCAATCCTTGAGCGCTCGAGCGCACCCCTTGAACGCTTGCGTGCAACGCTTGCAGGATCGGCAGCAACCTTTGCCGGAGCGGCGACATTGTTTGCACGCTCGAGCGCAACCTTCGCAGGCTCACGTGCAACGTTCGCAGGCTCACGTGCAAGCTTTGTACGCGCGGCGCCAACCTTTGCCGCAGCGGCGGCAACCTTTCCAGGCTCGTGTGTCGCGTCGGCTCCATCGACCGCAACATTGCTGGGCTGTGCCGCACCCTGTGCGCCGCGCATCACACCGTTTCCGAGTCGCACACCAACCTCCCACGCCCGGTCACACCGGTGCGCAACACGCACACCGGCGGCGAGCACACGCTCAACGACGCCGCGTGTGGCAGCTCACCGAAAGAACACCGGCGGGCCAAACTGGAACGCGGCGGCGTTGATAGCGTAGCGGCGTTACAAAAAAAGTTGGCATCCGACTAAGAGGTTTTCAGAATGGCAACGTCTTTAATACGGAGCGCACAAACGAATCGATCAGACTAGTCACAATGCCGTCGCCGGCGTTCCTATCAGTAGGAGGCATGACGACACCACACTCTCGTGAGACAATCGGAGCGCGATCCGCATATCAGTTTTTGGAATTCCGGTGTCTTTATAGGCAC
>DASXKV010000042.1 GCA_036496605.1 Gemmatimonadaceae bacterium
CTGGTCGGCGCCGGCGACGGTGCCGAGCGTCCAGCGTTCCTGCGCAACGCCGTCCGCGTTCGTGTTCGACGAGCCGGCAAAGACGCTTCCTCCACCAGCCGTGACGTGGAAGTTGACTGCCTGGCCTTGAACCGGCGTCCCGTTTGCGTCGACCACGCGGACGACGAGCGCGGTTCCGAGCTCTTGCCCGACGACACCCGACTGCGCGTCGCCCGAGACGATGACGACCTTCGAGGGAGGGCCAGCTTGGTGAGGTCCAGTCGATGAGTCTTTGCTGCAGGCTGGCAACGCGAGGAGGAGAGTTGCCAGCGCGATGCGGCCCAGGCGATACGCCAAGGTTGCCCAATGCTTGCCAGGCAAGGTGAAACGGTGCTGCGCATGTAGGTGCATCATTTGGGATCCTGCTCAGCGACAGCGGCAGCGAGGTGCCTCCGCGAAAACCGGCGCGCTAGTGCAACCTCGATATCGCGGAGACTCTATTAAAACGGCCGTTTCCTGAAGCCGCCAGGACCGTGCCGTATGGTGGGGGCAGTCCCTCCCCCACCATATCGACCTTCACATGAGCTGCGGCGGCTCGAGAATGCTCCCCTCTCCGCGCGACTCGATGTCGACCGCTCTCCAGAGTCGTGCGGAGACGCGCTCGATGTCCGCTTCGTTCACGGCGACGCCTTCACCGAGGCGCTGGCCTTGTGGCCCGCACGCGACGAAGAGACGTCGACCGCTCAGGTCGAGGTAGGGAGCTTCGATCACGGTGTTACGATATAACCCATCTGGGCCCGGCTCCGGCGTGGGCGGGGTGGCGGCATTGGCGTGCGCGCCGCCATGGAGCTTGCTCGAGCGCGACGCAGCACCCCTCGGGAATTGAAGGACGCGCGTCATGGCCGCACCTCCTGCATGCCGTACCGGTCCCGAAGGGTGATTAACCAGTGAAGCGCCTCCGCTTGCAGCGTGCGGTCACCCGTGGTATGGACGCGGAGCACGAGTCGCCCCTCCGCATTTCGTAGATCCAGCGTGAGTGCGTCGTCACCTGGGCAGAGGGCATAGAAGCCACTGACACCAGGCGCGATCGGTTCGCCATCGCGTTCGGGGGTCCCGTGCTCGTTCGTTCGGCACTCCCACCCAAGTGACGGGTCACTCTTGGGCCCTTGGCCACAACCGAGTAGCTCATTCGCATAGTCGCGGCGCTCCTTCTTGAGTGCCGCTCTTTGAAACCGATTGCGCTCGTCGATATCAGGGATCTGGCGCGCCCGCGCTTCGATCTCACTCAGCCGAATAAGGCACTCGGCGTTGACGCCATCCAACGATTTCTGCACCTTGGCGTCCCGACTGCCACGCAGCTCATCCAGGAACTGACCATACTGCCTAACGGTAGATCGCGCCTGTTCGTCAGGAGGCAGAGTGATCGTCCGCACGGGCGCGGCGAGCAGTTGCTGGCGACGCGGCATTAGCTGGCCCTCCGCACGTCCTGCATGTTCTGGGACGTCTCGGCGAGCGCGCTCCTGCCTTGCTCCGTTACGGCGAAACGAAGCGCGCAGCGATCGCGGTAGTCGTTCTCGC
The DNA here is from genome assembly GCA_036496605.1 of Gemmatimonadaceae bacterium. Taxonomy (NCBI): domain Bacteria; kingdom Pseudomonadati; phylum Gemmatimonadota; class Gemmatimonadia; order Gemmatimonadales; family Gemmatimonadaceae; species Gemmatimonadaceae bacterium. Next base: position 1,558 of record DASXKV010000042.1, read on the forward strand.
GCAGCGCCTGACGATGGTCGATCTCGATGAGGTGCCGCTGTGCACGGCGCGCTGTTTCAGCGTCGGCGACGTAAACACCGGCCGCGTAGAACATGCCCCACCACGGCTGGCCATCGCGGAAAATGACCGCTCCGTCGAAGGGCTGATAGAAAGGCGACTGATGGACTGCAGGCGGAATCGCCGCGACACAGATGCGCGCTTGGTCGAAGGCGAGCCGCTGCGCTCTCGCAGACGCGGCAGCCATTTCGCGGCGCACGTGCTCGGGCTGTGGGCCGTCAGTCGAGATCGGAAATGCGTTGGGCGCGATCTCGTTGACGCGATCGGCGAGCTCGAGGTCTTGCTCAGTTGGATCGTGCATGGCTCCTCCTCGGTTGCGCCCGAGGCCGGGAGCGCACTACGTTGCGCGTGCAGGCCTTCGGGTCTGTGCGAGGGGCAGTCCGGAGACTTTCCAGGGTAGCCGGCTGCCCCTTGGTCATATCTGCGTATTGCCGAATCTAGGCAATACGTCGGCTATTGTCAAGATTCGGCAATTGCCTATATTCGGCAGTATGCGACTTCGCGTTGCCGAGATCCTCGATGAGCGCGGAATTACCGCCTACGAATTGGCGCGGCGCTCTGGCGGCCGCATAAGCTTATCAGCCGCCTATCGCTTCGGCCGAAACGAGTGGAAGTGTTTGTCCGAGGCCGTGCTCGAGGCGCTGTGCGACGTCCTCGACGTGGATCCGGGTGAGTTGCTCGAACGCGAAAAGAGGAAGCGGCGGTGACAACATGGATTCAGAGCGTGGCTTCGCTGGGCGTCCTTCCATGGTGGTGGGAGATTGTGCGTTCAGTCTTGCCCGGACTGTTCGCTCTCATCGGCGCGGCCGGCGGCGGCATTTTCGCTTTGCGACGTTACAAGGGTGAGCGGGCAATCGACCGACGTCTCGATTGGCATGAGCGGATCTGTCGCGCGCTTTATAAGCTGCGTTGGCATCTCGAGGTGTCGCTCAGCCTGGGACGCGCGAGCTCATGACGCGCTGGGGCGTCGGCCGTGCGACCGTCCTAGCGCGCCGGTTCAGAGCCGATCTTGGTTGGCCACGACTTCCTGATCGGGTCCCTTCGGCCTACGCCGACCAACCGAATATCCCTGAGGTCAAGAGCCAACTGCCGTCGGCACTCGCTGACGCTGGCGTGACGCGACAGCACGAGTAGTTTCGCGGCATGTCGACGATCGAGATCGCGTTGGCGCTGGCGCCCGAGGAGTGGGCGCAGCGGCGTGTGGCTGCGTTGCGATTGACGGCGTCGGAGATCTCGCGCCGGCGCGCAGGTTCGCGTGTGATCGACGTAGTGACTTCCGACCAGGTACTCAACGGTGAGTGATTTGCCAGCTTGGATCCAGGCCGGCGCTGCTGGCGTTCAGGCGGTCGCGGCGATCACGATTTACGTTGTCACTCGGCAATACGTGGCCCTTACTCGAGAGCTTGCCGGCGCTGCGAACGAGCAATTGAAACTGAATCGCCTTAGCCAGCTCGCCGAGGATAAGCAGCGTGCTGGCGCACTTCGCGGCCGGGCAGCGGGCATTGAAGCGCGCGTTAGCGACTTGCCGGAGCAGCCGGACGATACGGCATTCCGCACGCGCGCACTATGGACTGCCGATGAGATTGATGGCCTTCAGACTGCAGCAGCTCAGGTTTTCGGATTGGCCGCTGATGCAGCAGGCAAAGCGGCCGTCGAACTGACATGGTTGCGAGACCAAATCCAAGCGATCAGGGACGTTCCGATCAACATGGGGTACGATTACCCTCGATCCTTCCCAAACGAAGAGTGGCGCACCCGCCGCGCAGCCGCCCTTACGAGCCTCCGTGAACTCATGCAGCACGCGCTGATCTCTGCCGATCTCGCAGACAGTCAGGGAAAGCAGCTATCAGCTGCGAGCGCATTGCCGGGCAGGAGCGGATGAAGGATAGCCCTGGCGGATGTGGCGTCGTGTCGCGAACAAAACACCGATCGCCGGTATCGACCGCCGCGCTGTAGCTGAAACCATGATCGAGGTTTGGTGGACGGATGACGAGGGCCAGCGCTGGCGCGTGACCGACGTCGTCGCCGAGACGCGAGACGGCAAGCGTGTGCCCTGGCCGGTGCAGCTCGGCGACTCCTACGCGAAGTGGCGCGTGTTCACGCGAGATGATGGGAGCGCGCGCCGGGTCTATCGATTTCGCGACGAGCAGCACGGCGTGACCGGGCCAACGAGGCGGCGGCAGTTCCTGGCGAGCGAGCCGCAGTGAAGATGAGAGCGCTCTAATCTTGTACGCCTGGCGAAGCTATCCGCGGCGCCACATGTTTGGGGACCCACCTCATCGGAGTTCGCTGCAGTATGCGTCGCCGTCTCGCTATCACGTTTCTGCTGCTGCTGGCCGCTTGCGTCCTTCCCCAATACTCGCCACCGGCGCCGGCCGCGCCGCGAACCGGCACTACCGTCTCGGCGTCGTTCGGCAAGACGTGGGATTCGATGATCGATGTCTTCGCGGCCCGCAACATCCAGATCAAGACGATCGACCGGGCATCTGGCCTCATCGTAGCAGAACGCCAACGGGTCAGCGACGCCAACCCCGATGCGCTCGCTGACTGCGGCACGATGTCAAATGGCGGCGCGCATCTCTATCCGACTAACGCCGTCTGGAATGTGCTCGTCCGCGGCGACAGTAGTTCAGCAACCGTGAAAGCAACAGTGCGCTTCGCGTGGATCAATTCCGCTGCGGTTTCCGCACTTCATGTATCCGAGACTGATGCGACAAAGGAATGCGAGTCGCGCGGCGTGTGGGAGAGCGCGCTCGAACAACGCGTGAAGGCAACAGCCGAGGCCAAAAGTGCTAGCCGATGAGCGAGTTCACGTTGGATACGGGAGCGCCCTCGCAGAACTCCGCGCCGCCGCATCGCAACACGAGAGCCAGCTCCAGGCCGCGAGCTGGCTTGGGACGCGCGAGCTCATGACGCGCTGGGGCGTCGGCCGTGCGACCGTGCTCAGAATCCCGCGCGAGCAGTTGCCGTACCTGGAGTTCGGCTCGTCGAAGATGCGTCGGTATGCGCCCGACGATGTCGCGCGCTTCGAGGCCGAGCAGAAGTGCCCGGCGCAGGAGAAGGATTAGAGCGCTCTCATTTTCGCTCTCCCTCTCGCGCTGCTCCGGGTCGACAGCGTAGGTTCTCGCGACCGTCGACCCGGAGCTACTCGAGATCATGCCTGATGCGCACGAGGAGTTTTACCGCAGACAGCGTCAGGAAGATGAGAAAGAGAATGCATTCGCTCGCGAGCTATTCATCCGTGGGGTCGCCTTCATCCTGGATCTTCCAGGCGGGGTAAGCGCGCTGCTCAGCCGAGCGTTCGGCGAAGCGTCCAGTTATCTGGCGACGAAGCAAACCGGCCAGCTGGCGAGCCGCGTAGAGGACGTCGAAAGTCGTCTCGCTCGTTATGATGGCGGGTCGACGACGAGAATTAGCGGTGCGCGGGTTCAGCTCCTCGAAGTGACTCTGAACGCTGCGCTCCAGAAAATCTGGGACGGGGTTGACTCTGGTGAGGCAATGATAGCGCTGGGTCTCACTCCCGATGAGTATGGTGAGGCCGCGCACGAGCTCGAGGAACTCGGCCTCGTCTACGCGGATCCGAGCGCGACCCATGCGGCCGGCATTGTTCGCACGCGGATCCGCGAAGCCGCAGCGCTGCAAGTCGGTCCGACGCTACGACCGGATATCGACTGGGAGCGTGACGTTGCGAAGATCCTGATTTCAATCGTTCGCGATCGCACGGAGGGTTACCAGTTCGCGGTGCAGACCCTCGCTGAAAAGACTGAGATCCCGCCTCCAAGGCTCAGCCTTCTACTTGATGCGCTCGAAGCGTTAGGTCTGATCGAGGGAGGCGGGCCCGGGAGCTATGAGTTTGGCTCCTTCCATTTCGTTGACCTCACGATACGCGGCCGCCGTGTCCTCCGCGGCGACGCCTCCGTCCTCTAGCGGCGCGAGACCTGATGCGCAGATGAGACCCGCACAGTCGTTGGAGTTTTGGGCAAAAGCTGAGCATGTCCTCTGTGGGAGCTAACCCTCTCGACTATTCGGCGCACTGACTTCTGATGGTCTCGGGCGCCGCCTGTCGCGCGTCGTCTCGAACAGCTACGACGTTCGCGCGCATAGGCACGATCATCGATCGATACTGGCGCTCCTTGCGCGTTGTCTTCGGATTGTAGCGCGCGAGCCCCCGCTCTGTCCACGCATCGAACCGCGATCGGAACCACGCGACGCTCTTTCCGGACCGGAGACTTGCCTCACCCTCTGATAGGAATTCTCTATACTCACCACTCGCGTTCTCGATTTCGCGAAGCATGCGCTCGCGGGCGTCCGCCTCGGCGACGTATCCGTTGCGGCGAAGCATCGCAGCTTCGGCATGATGGTCGCGCAATACTTCCTCGAGAGTCTTCATGGACCTGTCAACGCTGGGGTGCAGGGATGCGAGTGCCGTCGTCGTTGTACCACGGCGAGCGCGCGAAGCCCCACGCCTGCCACATCACGTGAAAGAGCGTCCGCGCCACTGCTGGCGCTTCATCCCAGCCTGAAAGGAGCATCGGTTCGATTGGGACTTCGCCGAGACTGCTCGTCTTTTGCCCTGCTCTTCGCCCTGAGACGAGCATGACGCCGCTGACTCCGTGCAACCGCAGGCTTACGACAAGTGGCGTAGTGAGCAAGTCCTCAGCCGCGAGCTGTTGAGCTTCATCTAACGCATGGAGCACGTCGATCTCGACGCCGAGCCCAGACAGAGAGCGATTTCCTTGGCCATCGCTCTCTGTGTTGTCGATCTGAACGCATTCGATTCCGCTTTGACGAAGCAACATCGTCCATGCGTGAGCGCCGCCTTCAACGAAAGACCCGTACTCGGCCGCCAACCCATCAAGGCCGATACGAACATTGTTCGTCGTCCATCGAAAGGCACTTACATTGTTCCATCGCTGCTGGATCGCTCGAGGGGAAAGATCCATACCGCCGATCGGCGGGAAGAGTGGAATAAGATGAAGTGCGATGAAGTCTGCGCCTGCGCTTCCCTCCGGTTTCGCTGTGCTTAGAATGTTCGCACGATTCTCTGCGTACTCTCGAATTGCTCCCACGCGTTGCGCGATAACTTCCCGGGCGCGATCGTAGGCGGTCTCGCTTCTCATCGCGACCTCTCGGATCTGCTGGGCGTTCATCGGATCGTTGGACACCGTCCCGCGCATGTAGAACCGAGGACGATGGCTCTTCATGGTGATCATGTGCGGAGCTCGCGGACTCGCCGGCACTCGTATCACGTAGAGATAAGTGCCGTCGCCAGTAGGAATCGCTCGGTGTTGAACGTTCAGTATCCGCTCGTCGACACTGTCGCGGAGCAGATTCGTTACAGTCAGCTCGATGCGATCAGGCTGGAGCGGCATACCGCGAAGGTCGACGATTAGCCCGCGGTCTTCGCCCTCTCCCTCGACGGCGCCGTAGAGGATCGTCCCGCCCGAAGCATTTGCCATCGCGGTGACGTCCTGAAGGAGATCGAGCTTGCCAGAGTCGCTCACGTCGAGAACCTCCTTGTAGTCGAGCGTCCGATCCTCGCGCACTCGGCGTTCGATCATGTTCCGCGCGTGCTCAACCTTCAGTTCCGTGATGGGTACGGTGCGGATTGGCATTCGAGAAATTTACCCACAGCGTTACTCCGAACGCTGTGGGTGAGTCGAGTGGATAAGCGAGTTCTCACCCGACGAAGACGGCTGGAGAATGCCGTACAGCGAAGCTGCGATCACCAGTCGGCAGTGCACGGCAGCTCGAGAGGATGGTAACAACTGTCGCGCCTGGGCCTGCTGGGATGACCCTGAGCAGCGATTGTCAACACCGGAATAGAATTGCGCACTTTCACCGGGAAGAATTGCACACTTGGGGTCGGGGGCGAGCCTAGTTCGCTGTGACCTCCTGAGTGGCGTTCCGCCGTTTGAGAGCGGAGCGATCTGGTACATTGTGCCGGGGGTGAAGCGCCGACCGGAGCTCCGCATGTTGTCGCATCCGATAGCTGTTGCCGCGGATGTTGACGATGTGACAGTGATGTACGAGGCGATCGATCAGCGCCGCCGCCATCACCTCGTCCCCAAAGATCTCGCCCCATTCCTCGAAGCCCTTGTTCGACGTGAGTACCGTCGACGCGCGCTCGTAGCGCCGCGCGATCACCTGGAAGAAGAGCATCGCGCCGGTGCGCGTGATCGGCAGATAGCCAATCTCGTCAACGATGAGCAGACTTGGAAAGCTCAGCGTCTTGAGCCGGTGGATGAGGTGCCCCGCGGTCTGCGCCTCCTCAAGCGACGCGATCAGATCGCCTAACGTGCCGTAGTAGACCCGCCGGCCGCTCTCCGCCGCCGCAATCGCGAGACTGATCGCGAGGTGCGTCTTGCCGACCCCGGGTGGTCCGAGAAAAACGACATTCTCCTTGCGCTCGATGAAGCCTAACGTGTGCAAGCTCTCGAGCTGCTCGCGTTTGACGCTCGGCTGAAAACTGAATAGCTCGTTAGGCCCCGGCGCTCGACCGTAATGCCCGGGAGCGCCGAGAGCATCTCTGGCAGGAGCGGCCGGACGAGACTGCGCCGGGTCGTCCGCTCCACGGGTAGCACGAGCGGCTGGTATCCATGCGGGGCGAGCGGCTGCAGCGTCCCGCGCTCGTCCGCGTCAAAGCGCTCGCGCGGCACCGCGTTGAGCGTGCGGTGCACGCGCACATTCGCCACCTCGTCGAGCCACCGGCGTCGCTGCTCTTCACTCAACCGACCGGGCGATCGCCCGTCTCCGGGCAATTACGGCGGTCGCTTTTCAGCACAAAGCCCTATCAACGCTTACTGCACCGCTGGTCGGCGCGAAGTCTCACCCGAGTGTGCAATTCTCGCCGGTGATTCCGTGCAATTTGAACCCGGTGCTAACAGCGATGCGTCGCGCACGCTGGCCGCGGCCATCGCGGGCCGCGCTTGGCGATCACAGAGCGGAAAAGCGAGAAGACGCGCGCGGTCGCTTGCAGCTGCTCGGCCTTCGACTTCCCGCATCGGCCTGGCAGCGGCGCCTGCACGTGGCCGCACGAGTCTCCCGCCGTGGTCGAATCAACCACAGCGGTAACTGCGGAAACCACGGTGAAAACCACGGTCGTTATTGAGAGTGATGCTGAGGTCGCACGTGCTCGAGCAGCGCGACGCGAGCGGCTGCTCCGCTTCGTGCGTCAACCGGCCTCGGAAGTCATCTAAATAGTCAACATCTTCGCTGCGAAAACACCGTCGAAAACACCGTCGGCAAGCTGCAAAAACCTGCGCGAAAAGATGCGGGTGGCCCATGAAGGAGCGGTGAGCGTCGCGAACCCCATGGGCTTCGATCCAGTCAACGGTCAGCTACCATCCGCAATTACGTGTTGGCGTCTGTGGTACTGCACCGAGGACGACGTTGGGACTTAGGACGATCCCATCTGCGAACACACAGCCAATCGCGTATTCAGTTGCGCCTCCCAACTTCGCGTAGTCGAGGCACACGTTAATGGACCAACTCTTCGGAACGACTAAACCGTCGGCAAAGTGATAGGGCCAGTCGACGTGACATAGCTTTTGGCCTTCTTCCAAAGAACCGAGCGAGCGCTTATTCGCCGCTTCGGTTTGGATCACGCTGACGGCAATTGAACCGAGCGCCCCTATCAACGCCGCAACAGCCACCCAGTACGCACTGTCGCGACCCCTTTCGTTTGGCATGGCTGTCCTCCTCCGAATTCGCTTCCAGCGCACGAGGGCGGCGACCGTTCCGAGCGCGCCGTGCTGGTATAGACCTGCGCGAAATGAGTGCATTAAACAAGGGCAGAACCGCTAGGTCGACAGTGCATGAGAATTTTCTTAATCTGTTGTCGCACTCAAGGCGCCAGCGGCGCACGCGCCACCGGTGGCCCCATGCAGCGCGCCGTTACAGGGATTTTCTCCCTTTCTTCTTGGCCGCTGGGCCGCTGGCAGTCGGCGCACCAACCGCGATTCCGTAGAGCGAGTACTCCCAGGCATCTCCGGTCGCCGGCGCGGCCTATCGAGCACGTGAGTGCGAATTGCGCGTCCTCGACGACGAAATGCCGGCGACGTCGTGTGAGGTGGCCCATGGAGAATAGGAGATCGCGCCAGGACCCTATGCGTTGGGCACGACAAGCCAACGAGCTAACTCACCGGTAGCGCGCTCAAGCAGATTATGCACAGCCTATGTGTGCAGGCTTCTGGCCGCGCGATAGGGCAGGCTTACTTGTGCCTAGGCCCTATCAGCCGAATGGTTGCAGCTGGGGAATAGGACCGCGTTTTCAAGAAGCGCCGCACATGCGTCGCGAGTTCACGGCTCTGGGCAGGACTAAATCCGCTCAGCATTGCCTGGTGGATCAGACTCTTCTCCGCGATGAATTCGCGCTGGTCTTGAGCCGTCAGGAGCTCCAGCACTCGCTCGCCACGGCGCTCATTGAGCTTTCGCGCTATGCGCTCCTCCCACCAGTAGCGGACGAAGTCACTCAGCAATTCTGAGGACTCCGGGATTAGAGAGACGGCGAGTTCCTCGTCGCCCGATTCTGCCGTGCGCTCGATCTCATCAAGCACGTGACGTCGTAGGGCATCTGATAGCGCGGCTTGCGGGCGATCAGCCGAATGGTTCTCCGGACCGCCGCCGGTGAGCAGCCAATTGATGCTCAGACCCGCGCGAGCGAGTTGCAAGAGGGCCGGCGATGTTGGGGTGCTCGGATTCTTCGCGAACCAAGTCGATACGGTCGCCTTGCCCACGCCGAGTTGTTCAGCGAGGTGTTGTTGCGACTTGTAACGGGGATTCGCGCCCCTCAGGCACCACTCGCGCAGACGTTCGCGGATGGCCCTCGCCTCCTTCACCGGCAGCGACTTGATGCCTCCCTTGAGCTGCGTGCTCGAGGGCGTCCTCCGCGTTCGTGTCATTGGTTCGGTTAATTAGTCAGTCAGGTTTAGTGATCTGTCCGACTAATCTACATTTTGTCTTTCTTTCTACAAGCGTAGCTTTGCTCCGTTCGATCTTCACACGGAGGAGATATGGCAGACGAGAGAGTGTCGATCATGCGCGCGGCCGCCGCGCTGCGCCGGTCCTACAACCAGACCCTTCGTCTCGTGCTCGTAGGCGAGTTGCGGGGCGAGCAGGACGATCGGGGCCGCTGGTGGATCGACGCCGACGATCTCGCTCGTTATCTCCGCGAGCACTCGCGGCCCCAGGCCGCTGCTGTGGCCTAACGGAAACGCCATCTCGGGCGGAGATGGCGTTTCGCCATTCACAATTTGGTCGGCGTGCTCTGTCGAGGGCGAGCGCCGAAGGAGCAAAGATCGTGCGGAATACTACCAGCAAGGCTTTACGCTCGCAAGCGAAGCCTCACAGCGCCACGCCACTTTGGCCTCAGCACTCGAATCCGAAGTGTCCTTTCACAGAACTCTATCGGCGCCAGAGCGGACCAGCCTCTGAAGCTCTACGCTGGCCCGATCACACGGACCCGTTATGCACCTTCAGCGAGTTATTTCGTACCACGCGCCGACATCCCCCCAACCAGCGCCGCAGCTCGGTTCGCACGCTGCGCGAACTGCTCACCGAATCGCCTGTAGTCTCGAAGAAGCGTCGGCGCCGATCGCTGCGGTTGACGGTCGGCGATCTCCTCGGGCCCGATGCATTTCCCCTAACGACGACGGGAGCATCGAGTGAGGCGACGACGCCCAGCGCGGACGGAGCCGCTGCACTGCACGTGCGCGGTTCGGCCAGTGGCCCACGAGCAGCACGGAAAGCCGCAGAATCGAGCGGCGGATCATACGAATCCCCGTTGCCCGCACTCCGAACTCAGACGGACCACTCGAGAGAGCGAGCGCAAGAAGAAGACGCGGAATCTCCGGCTCACGTTCGAGGAACTGTTTTGAAGCAAGCGAGAAGTTGATGGGCGAGACGCTCAAGCCCTCGTACCGCTCTACTTTCGAGTCGCTCGCGGATGACGCGGATTTCCAGGAGCTCACGCCACTCGCCCAAGCGGTCTTCTGGTCGCTGAAACTGAAGCTTGGCCAGTATGGCATCGCCGTGTTCTACAAAGAGGCGTTGCCGGCCATGCATCGCCGCGCGACTGACCAGCAGATCCAACAGGCGCTGCGCGAACTGGAAGCGCCCAAGCTGGGGCGTTCGCATGGTTGGATCCGAACCGAGCGAAACGTCGTGTGGATCGTGAACGGGCTCAAGTTCGAACCATCGTTCACGATTACTAATCCGAATCATCGAACCGGCGTTGTGCGATTCGTCCGCAACCTGCCCAGGCTACCCATCGTGGAAGCGTTCATCACGCATTACGAACTTGACGCTACACCGGCGGGGGAATCTCCTTCACCGTCCCCTCCCCCAACCCATCCCCTATCCTATTCCCCATCCCATGGGGAATCACAAGAGAAGACGAAGACGGAGACAAGCCCAGACAACACAAGTCCATCTTCTTCTCCCGCGCGCGTGACGCCGCTGCACGGTCGGCTCGCCAGCGAGAACGACCGCGCGGCGCTCGACCTGCTACTCAGCGCTGTCTCGAATCCCAACACGTGGGTTGCCGACCTTGCGGCGTCCCTCGACGGCATGCCAGGCCACCGGCACGTCACGCCGATCGAGCTCGGAATCGCGCTGCGCGCCTACGCCAAAAATGGCGCCCTCAAGAATCCGAATTCCGCGCAATTCGACGGGTATCTCCGTCGCGCGAAGTCGAGTGAGCCAGATCGCGCGAAGACGCAGAACGGCGCCGTGCCCAGATCGACGGCCGCAGTCCCGTCTGCATACGGAAAACTTCTCGGCGGCTGAACGAATGTCACTCTCTAAGCTCGATACTCACATCGCATCGCGGCCTGCCGTTTGTCCGAACTGCCGAGGTGCATCGGTCGAACTGCAATTCCATCGCGAGTGGCGTTTCATCCCGATGCGCTGTGCGAGCTGCGTGTCGGAAGAGGAGGCTCGGACTGAACGCGAACGGCACGAACAACTTTGCCGCGAACGGCTGGCCGCACTGGTGGTCCCGTCGCTTTACGGGACGGTAACGTTTGAAAACTTTGAGATCCATGGCGACGCCGAATCCAGAGCTGCGCTCGCTCGTGCTCTGGAATACGCAAAAGCTTACGTGGTGTCGTGGCCTAACGCCCCAGTGATCAGCGTGTTCTCGGGTGCGTGTGGAACGGGGAAGGGCCACCTGGTCTGGTCGATCGCGAAAAGGCTTGCCGGTGAACGCGCCGTGCTGAGTCGCGTCGTCGTCCTTTCGGACGTTATTCGCGATCTCCGTGAGGCGTGGGGCACACACGAGAGTGGCCCCAGTGAGGCACAGCGCCTCGCGAAATACCGCTCGCCCGAATTCCTCACCGTCGACGAAGTATCTCGGCACGCCTTCTTTGGTCAGCCGCAACAGCATCTCTATGATCTGATCGCATGGCGCGAGGAACGGCAGAAGCCGACGATCCTAACGACAAACGATCGAGGAGAGGAGCTCGTGGCTCTGCTCGGACCGGCGATCTCGAGCCGAGCGGCCGGCTGGCGTGGATTTATCGATTTCGGCGGTGCAGACTATCGCGTTTCCTACGGGCTCCGCCGATGATGCGCCGCTGGTTACCCCGTCGTCCGAGCCCCACGTTCAAGGATCTTGGCGCGATCCTCGGCGAGCCGATCGACGCGCCCGACAGAAGGGCCGCAGAGCGGCTTGCGATCTTCCGCTACGGCCGTCCCATAATGGTCGAGATGCTCGCGCGCACTGGCGCGCAGACGGCGACCGAATCAGGGGAGCCGCGGCGCTGATGGCCTCACTCGCACAACTTCCGCTCCGATGGCGTGAGCGAGCTGCCGCGCTCGATCGCTACGCGCCTGGCGCCGGTGTCGCGCTTCGCGAAGCGGCCGTGGAACTCGAGTCGGCCTTGCAGACCGTCGAGGAGGTCCGTAGCGCGAGGGTTGAACGGGCCGAAGAATTCGTACTATCTCAACTCGCAGATCCGACGAGAAGGCACACAACTTCTGAGCTGCGCACGGCTGCACGCGGTCGCCGGATCTCGAACGCGGCACTCGCGCGCGCGCTGAAAGTGCTTGGTGCACAGTCCACAATTCGATTCGACTTGGAAGCGCGCGGCGCCAAGCACTGGCATCTCGCGCGGAGTGGCGAATGACGACACTCACGCTCGAGCAGGTCCTTGCCGACGCGCGCGAACACGCGAGCACGTTGAAAATCACTGGGAACTCGGGTCAGGCGGCGTATCTCGAGCAGCTTCTCGATTGCGTCGCCAGCCTCACTGAGGACGTGCGGATGTTCGTCGGCGAATCGGATGCGGCGCTCGCGTCGGGCCTGGCCGAGAGGACGCTGCGGCGACGCTTCAACGAGTGGCTCGAGACGGGGCACGCGCGCTACAATGTGCGCAATGAGCGCGAGTACCGGCTCGATATTGTGCGGAGAAAGCCGGGTCGTGAACGCGCGATCCGCGCACGCGTGCGCCGTCGCCTAGGCCGGAGTGCGGTGACATGAGCCCGAACCGGAAAGAGCTCGAGCGATTCGGCCGCCGCGGCCGCAAGGATTACGTGCGCGTCGTGCGCGAGCCGGTTCGTCGCGTCTCGCATGTGCGCGTGCTCTGGAAGGATGCGACCGGCCGGAAGGTTGAGTCGTTCCCTGATAACCGCGCGGGCATTGCCGACGCGAAGCTATTCGCCGAAACGCTTCACGAGGAGCTGCGCGCCGGCCCGTGGCAAGCCGCGCCAGCAGCGGCCGCTGAGCGACCACGCCTAACGAATCGCCAAATTCGCGAAAAGTACGAGGATGCGCACGCCGCAGACTGGCGGTCGAAAACGCTCGTCGGATTCCGGCGACAGTGGTCGAAGTACGAGCTCTTCGCCGATCGCGACGCACCGGCCGACGCCACAACGCGCGAGTTGCTCGACCAGTTCAAAGCGCAGCTCGTCGCGCGCGGCCATTCGGTGAATCAGGTGCGGCATATCTTGCACGCGGTCATCCATGTATTTCGTTGGGCTGTCGATCGCGATCTGATCGAGCCAACGAAAGTCACGAATTACGTCGTGAAGTTCGGCCGCGATGCGCAGCGCCAGCGCGCGGTCATGACGGAATTCAGCGCGGGCGAGCGAGAACGGATCCTCGCCCAGCTGTCGCCGCGCGAGAACCGGTTATGGCGACCGCACGTTGCGAATACACTCGTCGGCTACTGCGGCGTTCGGATCAATGCCGCCCTCCACCTGACATGGCCTGACGTCGATTTCGCGGGCGAGCAGATCCGCTGGCGCGCGGAGACCGACAAAATGGGGAAGGAGCGCTGGCAGCCTATGCCGACGCCCGTGAAAGAGGCGCTCTGGATCGCGTATGGCTGGCGGTGCGCCGAGGAGTACACGGGACCGTTTGTGCTCTTTGGCGTCCAGCGCCGCACGCGCGGTCACGCGCTCAAGCGGCGGGACACGCATCATGCGGTCGCCAGGACGACGCTGGAGGGCGTGACGGTGCGGGAGAAGCCCTGGACCTACTCCGCGTATGTCGCGGCCCTCCACGCGGCCGAGCGGCGCGCCGGGATCGATCCGGTGAAGTGGCGCGGTGCCCACGGATTCCGCCGCGGTATCGCCGGCGACCTGTTCGCGCGGACCGGTTCAGAGAAGACCGCAGCAGAGTGGTTAGGCGACAAGGATGTGCAGATCGTCCGCGATCACTACTTGCTCACGCGCAAAGAGGAGATGCGCAAGCTCGCGGCGCTCGTGAGCGCGCCGGCGCCGAGCCCCGAAACAACCCGAAAGGGCGAAGCTCAAACGCTACCGAATGCAAACACCCTCGCTGTGGACGAGGGCGGAGCAGGGTTAACCCCTGAATCGACCACCTTAACAGAGAGCCAGCGGTCGGGATTGAACCGACGACCGCTCGATTACGAATCGAGTGCTCTACCACTGAGCTACGCTGGCGTTAGCAACTGCTCAATGCCCTGGCGCGGACTCGAACCGCGACGCCTTGCGGCACCACCCCCTCAAGATGGCGTGTCTACCAATTTCACCACCAGGGCGCATTGAACATCTTCTAAACATCTATGCTACGGAGCCGACGGGGCTCGAACCCGCGACCTCTCGAGTGACAGTCGAGTGCTCTAACCAAGCTGAGCTACGGCTCCTTGCTCGCTTGCGCTCGCAGGAGCGCTTACCAGCCTAACGATTCCTTATTCCCCATCCATTCCCCTAAATAGCCCGTACGGGAATCGAACCCGTCTTTGCACCGTGAAAGGGTGCCGTCCTAGCCGATAGACGAACGGGCCCTGACGGGCCGCAGTGAAATAGCGGTAACGGGATTCGAACCCGTGTTTGAGCCTTGAGAGGGCTCCGTCCTAGTCCCCTAGACGATACCGCCAGATGCAACCGCCGGAGGCGGTTGCCTCTGGCAGTAGTTGCTCGCTTGCGCTCGCAACAAGCCTATATGGTGTCGCGCGCGCTTCGCTTGCGCTCCTCCCGCTTATCAAACAGCCCTAACCCCTACCACCCTAAACCCTAGACCCTCGTTGACAGGCCGGGAGGGACTTGAACCCCCAACCGCTGGTTTTGGAGACCAGTGCTCTACCAATTGAGCTACCGACCTAAGGGTGACTGAGGGGACTTGAACCCCCAACCCCCGGAGCCACAGTCCGGTGCTCTAACCGGTTGAGCTACAGTCACCATGGCTGCCATTTGCGGCAGTACAGAGACCTGGAATTTTAAGTCCGTCGGAACACCTAATCAACCCAAGTCCTTATCCACCAAACACCAATCACCAACCACTCTACTTCGCTCGCTCCTGATACTCACCCGTCGACGGATTCACGCGAACCCTGTCACCCGTACCGATGAATTCGGGCACCTGGATCGTAACGCCATTCTCGAGCTTCGCCGGCTTTGTCGAAGACGTCTTCGTCGCTGTCTTCATGACCGGCGCCGTATCGACGATCTCGAGCGTCAGGGAATTCGGCATGCGGATGCCGACCGGCCGACCGTTGTAGTACTCCGCCTGGATCTTCATCCCCGGCTGCATCCACGGCGCGTTTTCGCCGAGCGTCTCCTCGTCCATCTCGAGCTGGTCGTAGTTCTCGGTGTTCATGAAGTGATACGTGCCCGCCGCGTCATACATGTACTCGAGCTCGTGGGTTTCCATCGACGCCGGCTCGATCGAGTCGGCGGCCCGAAAACGATGCTCGAACGACGAGCCGTTTCGCAGGTTCTTGAGCTTCGCCTGCACCATCGCGCGCAGATTCCCGGGCGTGTGGTGCCGGAACTCGACCACGCGAACCGGATCGCCCTCGAAGACGATCACCATGCCGCGTCGGATTTGGGTTGCCGGAATTGCCATACGGATGAACTCGATCTGAATAGTTTGCGACTGCCGAGAGCAGCCTTAAAAGCTAGACACGTGCTGGCTTACGGACCAGTGGCGTTGTCATGCTGAGGGAGCAACAGATGCGAGATCGCTCGCGGCTCGAGCTCAATCTCGCAACTCGTTGCTGCCTTCTCGCGGCTCGGAGCTGGGCTCGCCGATGGTGGGTGAGAGGCGTGCGTGCCACATCGAAAAAGCCGGAGCTCATTACTCACCTCTCGCTTCTCGAGCTCGGCCTCGACGCGACTCGTGCCGAAATTCCGCGAAGAATCCATATAAGGGCTTCGCTCAGGATTACGGTTTGGCTCTCAGCACCGGCTCCAGACTCCTCCACACATTGTCAGCCACGATGTGCTCGCCGCGCTGATTGGGATGCATCCCGTCAGCTTGATTGAGACTGCGGTCGCCCGCTACGCCTTGCAGCAAGAACGGCACGAGCGTCGCGCCCGTTTCGCGTGCGACCTCACCGAACAGCGTGTGAAACGCCGTCGTGTATTCCTGACCCATGTTCGGCGGCGCCTCCATCTGCACGAGCATCACGTGCGCTGCCGGACGCGCCGTTCGAATTCTCGAAAGAACCTCCTCGAGGTTCTGCCGCACCGCCGCGATCGGCGTCCCGCGCAATCCATCATTTGCTCCGCTCTCGACGAGTACCACATCGAAGTTGCCGCGAAGCAGCCAGTCGAGCCGGCGAAGCAGCCCCGCCGTCGTCTCGCCGCTCACACCGGCGTTCACCACATCAAACGGCAGGTGCGCTGCTTCGATCTTCTCCTGAATCAGCTGCGGATACGCGCTGTCCGGGTTCAAGCCGAGTCCCGCGGTGAGACTGGTGCCTATGAATAGAACCGTGCGCGCACCAGCGGTCGGTGCAACACTCGACGCCGTGGCGCGTACGGAGTCCGTGCGTGCCGAGGTGCTAGCTTTCGCTACCGTATCGGCAAGCGCGGCGCTGTCATCGCCCTTGGCGCCTTTGCAGCTCGACGCGAGTGCTATCGCGAGGACGACCAGTGGTGTCGTCCAACGGCCTACCAGCTTCGTCATTCTCATGCTCGTTGCTCGTCACCTCACAAAACAATATCGCAGCGGCGAGCATGAGCTCACCGTTCTGCGCGATGTGAACTTCAGCCTGCCGCAGGGCGCCTTCGTGGCAATCGTCGGTCCGTCCGGCAGTGGAAAGACGACCCTACTCGGGCTGCTCGCCGGATTGGATACCCCAACGAGCGGCACCGTGCTCCTCGACGACGACGATTTCTCGGCGATGGACGAGGACGCGCGCGCCCGGCTGCGTGGGGAGAAAGTTGGTTTCGTCTTCCAGAGCTTTCAATTGATCCAGACGCTGACCGCGCTCGAGAACGTGCAGGTGCCCCTCGAGCTCCGCGGCGACGCGGGCGCTGACGTCCGCGCCCGCGAGCTGCTCCGACGCGTCGGACTCGGCGATCGGCTGCACCATTTCCCCACGCAGCTTTCCGGCGGTGAGCAGCAGCGCGTCGCGATCGCGCGGGCGTTCTCCAACGCGCCACGCATTCTGTTCGCCGACGAACCGACGGGGAATCTGGATAGCGACACCGGTGGCCGAATCGTCGAATTGCTCGAAGCGCTCAACCGTGAATCGAACTCGACGGTCGTGCTCGTGACGCACGACGCCGCGCTCGCGGGCCGCGCGCAACGGATCATCCGACTCAGCGACGGCCGCGTGGTATCTGACAGCGCAGCGGAGCAGGCCGCATGAGCGAGGGGAGCGAGGGCGCGGCGCGAGCGACTCCAAACCGCTGGTCCCGGCTCATCGGCCTCGCCTGGCGCGAAAGCCGGACGGCGCGGCGGCGGTTGTTGCTCTACATGTCGTCCATCTCGTTAGGTGTGGCGGCGCTCGTCGCGATCGATTCCTTCGCCGCGAACGTCACCGACTCCGTTCGCGACCAGTCGAGGGCGCTCCTCGGCGGAGATGCTTCGCTCACGTCCGGTGATCGCTACACGCCGAAGCTGCTCCACATCCTCGACTCCCTCAAAGCGCTGGGAATCGCCGAAGCGCAGTCGACGAACTTCGCGTCGATGGCGCTGGTGCCGCGCTCGGGTGGAACGCGCCTCGTGCAGGTCCGCGCGGTGAGTGAGGGCTATCCATTCTACGGCAACATCACGAGCGATCCCGACTCGGCCTGGCCTGCGCTGCAGCGTGGACCGAACGTCGTCGTCGATCCGGCGCTCCTCGTCTCACTCGACGCGCGCATCGGCGACACGGTCACGTTAGGTATGGAGCGCTTCGTCATCACGGGAACGCTCAAGAGCGTGCCCGGTGAAGTCGGCATCAGCGCGACAATCGGGCCGCGCGTCTACATCCCCGAGCGGTATCTCGAGAAGACGCGACTGCTCGTGTTTGGCAGCCGAGCGGATTACGAGACGCTTTTCCGATTGCCTAACGGCGGCGACCAGACGAAGTTCGCGGCGAGCCTTCGCAAAGCGATCGGCGGTGAACGCGCGCGCGTGCGCACGGTGAAGGACACCGAGATCAACCTCACGCAGGCCATCGATCAGCTCCGCGACTTTCTCGGTGTTGTCGGACTCGTCGCGCTCTTGCTTGGAGGCATCGGTGTGGCGAGCGGCGTACACGCCTTCGTGATGCGCAAGATCGACACGGTCGCCGTACTGCGCTGCCTTGGCGCAACCAGTTGGCAGGTCCTCGCGATTTACGTCGTGCAGGCCGCCGTGATGGGCCTGCTCGGTGCGGCGCTCGGCGGTGTGCTTGGCATTGGTTTCCAATTGCTCCTGCCGCTCGGCTTGCAGGATTTCCTTCCAGTCGATGTGTCGGTGCACCTGGCACCGGCGTCGATCGGGCTGGGTCTCATCGTTGGCGTATGGGTCGCGCTGGTTTTTTCGCTGCGACCGCTCGTCGCGTTGCGACGCATCTCGCCATTGCAAGCTCTTCGGCGCGAGGCAGACGCAACCGTGTTGCGGCTGCGGGGACTCGACCCTCTTCGAGCACTCGTCTCGCTGGCGATCGTTGCGAGCGTCGTCTTGCTCGCGCTCTCGCGGGCCGGCAACGTGCGCCGCGGGATTGGTTTCAGCGTCGCCATCTTCCTCGCGGTCGGCGCGTTGTTCGGAACCGCGGTGCTGTTCTCCAGCCTCGCGCGACGGATGGTGCGGCCGCGCTGGCCCTTCGTGCTGCGCCAGGGCATCGCAAGCTTGTACCGACCGGGGAACCAGACGCGCGCCGTGGTCCTGTCGTTGGGTTTTGGTGTCTTCCTGATGAGCACTCTCTATCAGGTTCATCACAGCTTGCTCAAGACGCTCGACGTGAAGCTGACCCAGGCGCGCGCGAATCTCGTCTTCTTCGACGTGCAGCAGGATCAGGAGACGGGCATTGATTCGATAATCCAGGCGAATGGGTTCGGCGTCGTGCAGCAGGTGCCGCTGGTGACGATGCGTGTCGCCGCGATCAATGGGCGCACCTCGGCGCAGCTCATGGGCGATACCGTTGCGACGGCGAGCGGCCGACGCGAGCGCCGGTCGGTCTGGCCGCTCCGTCGCGAATATCGCTCGACCTACCGCGACGAGCCCACACCCTCGGAACGGATCGTCGAAGGCAAGTGGTTCACCCCAACGACCGACTCGACGACGCTTCCGGAGGTCTCGATCGAGGTCGGCGTCGCCCGCGAGCTGCGGTTGCACATCGGCGACACGATCACGTGGAATGTGCAGGGCGTGCAAGTGCCGACTCGCGTAACGAGCTTCCGCGAAGTGAACTGGGCGCGGTTCGAGCCGAACTTCTTCGCGGTCTTTCAATCGCGCGCGCTCCGGAACGCGCCGCGGCAGTTCGTGATCCTCTCGCAGGTTCCGGGGGCCACGGCCGTCGCCCGCGTCCAGCGAGGCGTCGTACGCGCCTACCCCAACGTCTCGAGCATCGATCTCACGCTGGTCCAGCGGACCGTGATGGACGTGCTCGGCAAGGTGACGATGGCGATCCGGTTCATGGCGCTGGTGAGCCTCGCGTTAGGCATCCCGGTGCTCTTCAGCGCCGTCGCCGCAACGCGTCGCGAGCGACTCCGCGAGGGCGTTCTTCTCAAGACCCTCGGCGCCACTCGCCGGCAGATTGGTCGGATCATGCTCGCCGAATACGCGGTGCTGGGTGCGCTCGGGAGCCTCGCGGGCGTCGCGCTGTCATTCGGAGGATCATGGGCGCTCACGCACTGGATCTTCCACGTCGCGTTCGCGCCGTCGGTGATTCCGGTGCTGCTGGTGGCGCTCGCGATGGTGCTGCTCGCCGTCACGATCGGTCTGGCGACCGGTCGCGAGGTGTTCAGGCAGACGCCGATGGTGGCGCTGCGCGAAGCCTAACGATCAAGGCTGGAAGGAAAAGCCGGACGGCGCGCTCGGAAACGACGACGTCGTCTCTGACATGCGCGCCGCGCAGGACAGAAAGAGGCCGGTCGTGAACGCGAGGAAGGCGCGCTGCCAGAACTTCGAGTCGAACTTCATTGTAAGCGGCGAACTGGGGGCGGGAGCGGTGGACCGGACACGAAGATGCCGGGCGGCCGGCGCGTGTGGGAGTGCGCACGGCGAGGACGATCGAACCCCGGTCGGCGAAACCTACTGGCGGGACCACACCCTGTCAGCCGCCGGATAGCCACCGCTGGATGGCATTCAGCAGGAGCGACTCGTCGACGATGGGCTTCGTGATGTAATCGTTGAAGCCCGCGTCGAGAAAGCGTTCGCGGTCTCCTGCCATCGCGTGCGCCGTGAGCGCGATGATCGGGAGATGGCGCATCCGTCCATCACGGCGAATCTCGGCGAGGATCTCGTTCCCATCCATTCCGGGCAGCGAGATGTCGAGCAGCACGAGATCGGGGAGAGCGCGGGCGAGGCCATCGAGTGCTTGGGGCCCATTGTCATACTCGACTATCTTGTACCGATCGCCGAGGATGGCAGTGAGCAGGAGTCGGTTGTCAGCGTTGTCTTCGACGACGGCGATGGTAGGCTTGGACATTCGGTGAGCGGTGAGTCGACATCAAGCAATTCCCGCTGCACCGTCGCGAGCGAGTGAAATTGGTGGTTGGGAAGTCCGATTCACCAACAACCAATAACGAACAACCAACAACCAATCACGCCTAACAAGTCTACTGCTGGCGCGGTCGAAAGCGATTCGGCAGGCCGACCAGATTCTCGCAGCGAATTCCAGGAGCGAGCGTAGAGTCGGCGCGTTTACGATAACAGGTTGCGACGAGATCGCGTATGCCAGCGCCAAGCTCTCGTTGCAGTATCGCGGTATGCTCCGGGTCTGGATCGAGGTCCCGCACGATGGGTAGCTCGCTCGCCGCCTTGGCGAATTCCTGCCGCGCTCCGCGCGCGTCCCCATTCTCGAATCGCTCCTTCATGCGCGCGATGTGCGCGCGAATTTCAGCGGCCGCCGCGCCGGCGCCTATTCCCCTCCGTTCTCCGGCGCGCTGAGCGCGCTCGATGTCGGGCTGGATTTGCGTGAGCATCGAATCCATGCGCGACAGCTCGGCGAGTGGAATTTTGTCGACCATGCGTCTCACCGAATCGGCGAGCTTCTGCTCGAACGTGGCCGGTGCGGAAGGGTGTGTCATGTGCAGCGGAGCCGAGACCGAGGGCGTTGACATGACCGGCGTGCGCGACATCGAGTCGGCATGCACGACCGACGGAGGAGTTGGCGGCGTAGCGACACTGGCAACGGCAGTCGTGTCAGTCAAGCTCGTGGAGCTCGATGCCGAGTCGCGAGATGTCATGACGGCAGCATCCGGATGACGCGCGTACACCTGTGCGACAACGGCGACGGCGACGAGACACGCCGCCGCAATCGCCCACGGAAGCGCACGACGGCGCGCCACTGAATCGTCGACTCGAGGAGAAGCTGACCGCTTCACGTTAGGCGTCTCGGGCGCCACGGCGACGGGCCGAGACACGCCTGCTGTCGTCGCGACTGCCGTCGCCGCGGCTGCCGTCGCCGGTTGCCCGGCCTCGGCGACCCGCAGCACTTCACGCCCAAAGTCGGCAACGCTGTCGTAGCGATCTGCAGCCTCGGGCGCGATGGCGCGGTCGAGGGCCTGTTGCAGGCCCGCCGGCCACGCGACGTCCGGCCGCACCTCGGCGAGCGTATTCGGCCGCGACGTCAATCGCCTGACGAGCGTCTCTTTCGACGTGAGCTTCGGGTACGGCAGCTCGCCGGTGAGCATGTTGAACAGCAAGAGACCGAGCGAGTACACGTCGGTTCGATGATCGAGCTTCTCCCCGGCGAGCTGTTCGGGACTCATGTACTCCGGCGTGCCCAGCGATACGCCGGCCGTAGTCACAGTCTGCGAGCCGGTGCCGTCGCGTTGAATCGTCTTCGCGATCCCGAAGTCGACGACCTTCACCCAGTCGCTACCGTCGAGATGGCGCGCGATCATGACGTTCTCGGGCTTGAGATCGCGATGCACGATTCCGAGATGGTGCGCGGCATAGAGCGCGTCGGCGATCTGCTTCGTGATCTGCGCGGCCCGAACCGGCGGGAGCGCCCCCGTGCTCGCCACGACGCGGTCGAGCGTTTCACCGTCGATGTACTCCATCGCGAGATACAGCGTTCCGTCCGCCATCTCGCCGAAGTCGTAGACCTGAGCAACGTTCGGATGGTTGATCTTGCACGCGTTGGCCGCTTCGCGGTTGAAGCGCGAGATCGCGTCGGCGGTGGTCGCGAGCGCGGGATTGATCACCTTCACCGCACTCTTCCGTCCCATACGCACGTGCTCGGCGAGATACACGCGTCCCATCCCGCCCTCGCCGATCACCGAGAGAATCTGATAGCGATCGGCGATCAGCTGGCCGATGAGTGGATCGTTTGACGCTTCCGGAGTCTCTCTCATTGGCGTGTGGTACACTGTCGTGTCGCCAGTGTGTCCACAAGCGGCAAGCCGAAAATGAAGGCTACTCGCAGCTGAACCCTACCAGGCGAACAACGTCCCGCAGTCCACCTGCGCGGCGAATGGGTTGAGCGTGTCCACGTGCGCGGATTGGCAGGCTTGCATCGCGTCGCGTTGAGCAATACTGAGCATCAAGTTGATGCGCTGGTCGAGCGATCGGTCGCCAAGCGCCAGCCCGCGGCCTTCCTCCGTGGCGTCGCGATACGCGGCGCGCGCGTGCGCCACGTCTCCGCGCGAGGCGTATCGACGGACGAGTGCAAGATGGCCTTGCACCTCCTCCAGGCGCATCTGACGCAGCACGTCTGGCGCGACGCCTTCGTCGGCCAGACGAGGAGCGCCCGAATCACCATTGGCGCGCAGCCACGGATGGCGAAGGAGCGATCGCGACGTCAGCGAATCGCTTCGCGTAGGTGGTAGTGCGGTGGATTGCGTCGCGGTTGGTTGAGCTGTCTGGGCGACGGTCGTGGTCGTGCCCGCAGGTGCCGGCGATATGTTGGGCTTGTCGGCGTTAGGTTGAGGCGCTGAGCTTTGCGTCGTGTTCAGCACGCCGGTCGACGGTGCTCCCGTCGAGGAATCCGTCGCTTCCCCCTGTGGAATGATGGAGGCCTGCTGGAGTGAGTCGATCGGCGGCACCGTTGCGATAGCAGCTGGCTTGGGGCGAGCTCCCGGCGGTTGAATGCCGAGTCGCTGCTCGATCTGGCGCAGGTACACGAAGCCAGTTCCGATCGCCGCGACGAGGATCAACCACGCGAAGATTGGCCAGATTGGCTGACGCTTCGGCTCGGCGCGCACCGTCGGCGCGGGCTGCTCCTGAACGCTCACGGGCGTCGGCGTCGCGACTGCTGGGCGCTGGACGAGCACGGGCGTCCGCTCAGCCGCGCGGACCACGTCCGCGGCGAAATCGAGCACGCGGCCGTAGCGCTCCGAGGCATCGGGAGCGAGCGCACGATCGAGCGCCGTCTGCAAGCCCGGCGGCCACGGACTGTTCGGACGGACCTCGGCGAGCGGCGATGGATTGCTCGTCAGGCGCTTAACGAGCGTCTCCTTCGACGTCACCTTCGGGAACGGCAGCTGCCCCGTGAGCATGTTGAACAGCACGAGCGCGAGCGAGTAGATGTCGGTGCGATGATCGAGCTTTTCACCGGCAAATTGCTCTGGGCTCATGTATTCGGGCGTGCCCATCGAGACGCCGACGGTCGTCACGTTCTGGCCCATCTCGGGCTCCATCGTCTTCGCGATGCCGAAGTCGACGACTTTCACCCAGTCGGTGCCGTCGTGCTTGCGCCCGATCATGATGTTCTCGGGCTTGAGATCGCGGTGGACGATGCCGAGTTGGTGCGCGGCGGCGAGAGCGTCGGCGACCTGCATCGTGATGCCCGCGGCACGAGGCGCGGGAATTGGGCCGAGCCGCTCGATCGTCGTCGCCAGCGCTTCGCCCTCGATGTACTCCATCGCGAGGTAGAGCACGCCCGTGCTCTCGCCGAAGTCGTAGATCTGCGCGACGTTCGGATGATTGATCCGGCTCGCGTTCGCTGCCTCACGATTGAAGCGACTGATCGCCTCGGCGGAGTTGGCGTGCGAAGGGTTGATGACCTTGACCGCGCTCTTTCTGCCTAACGCGACATGCTCGGCCACATACACGCGCCCCATGCCGCCGACGCCGAGCAACTCCTGGATCAAATACCGGTCGGCGATCGTTTTCCCGATGAGCGGATCATCGGTAGCCTTCAGCTGCAGCGCACTGCCGTCGTTAGGGCAGTGGCGCTGCTCGACACCGAATTGCGTACCACACTGAAGACAGACGCGGAACGTGGACACGAAGGAGGGTAGAGGGCGGTGGGCAGAGAGCAGAGAGCAGAGCGTGGAGGCAGAGTGCGGAGGGCGGTTGGCAGAGGGTAGAGGGTGGAGTGCGTTGGGCAGAGGGTAGAGGGTGGAGGTGGTGAGATGCCCAACTCTCAACCCACGACCCTCTGCCCTCTGCTCGTCAACCCACAACCCTCTGCCCTCTGCCCACAACCCTCTGCCTTCTATGACGCTTCGGACGATGTTGAGTTACCAGGCGCTATTCCGCTCTGATTCGGTCGATATTACGCCCGGCGAGGGCGCGATTCAGAGCCTCCACGTCAGTGCTGATCACGTGCTCCAGCTGCTTGAGCTCGACGTCGAGTTGCGCCGAGAGCTCGCGGAACACGGTGTACGATGCCGCCGTTGGGCGTGCGTCCCCCGTGCTGACACTTCGCCCTAGTGCGCCGATCCGATTATTCAGCTTGATCGGGAAGTTCAGGGGATCCTGCCCGCTCCGATTGCGCACCTGATAGAGGTTCTGCTCGACGGCACTGAGCTTTTGGGTCACGTCGTTCGCCGCGGCGACGATGTCCGGCGACTCCGCGTGAGCGAGGCGGTCAGCGATTGCGCTCTTGAGACGCCGGATCCGCAGCACTGCTTCGTCAGCCGCGGAAAGCTTGTCACGAAGCTGCGTCGCGAGGGCGAACTGTTCGCGCAGATCGGCGATGGTGACGCCTTTGAGCCGAGGGTCCATCCGCACGACCAGTGGCTGGGACTGCGTCTGGCCCGCCGCGGTGACGCGCACTCGGTATTGGCCTGGCACTGCGAGCGGACCCAGTTCGGCACTGGCGCCCCACATGATGAGACATGGGAATGTCGTCGCGCCCGGATAGCGGAGATCCCACACGAAGCGATTGAGCCCGGCGCGTCCGCTCGGACGTGCCGCGCCGGCGCCTCCGCGTCGACCGCCACGCGCGGTCTCGCAGCCGGTGGGATTGAGGATCGTGTCGCTCCGAGTCGCGGTTTCGGCGGCGCGCTGCGCGCTGTCGCGCGGCACTTCGGTGCGCCCAGTCGCGGAGTCGGGGCGTGCGGCGCCACCGCCATCGAACTTGCGCACGATCTTGCCAGATGCGTCGAGAATCTCGATGTGGACGGAGTCCGCCTGCTTCGCGAGCGCGTACTGGATCACGGCTTCATCGACGTCGCGCGTCGCGACGCGTGGCTTCATGACCTTGAGGGGCGAACCGGCGAAAGTTGGACCCAACTCGCGAATCGGCGCGATGTCGTCGAGCACGTACAGCGAGCGTCCATGAGTTGCAATCACGACGTCGTTCTCTTGGACGAGAAGATCCGAAACCTGTACGTCAGGCAAATTCAGCGAGAGCGACTGCCAGCTATCACCGTCGTTCCATGAGACGTACGCACCGTGCTCCGTTCCCGCGTAGAGCAGGCCTCGGCGCTTCGGGTCCTCGCGCACAGCGTGCACGTAATCGTCGGCGCGAATACCGGTAACGATCTTCGTCCAGGTTTTGCCGTAGTCGTGCGTGCGATAGATGTACGGCGCGCGGTCGTCGCTCTGATAGTTCTTCGCTGCGAGATAGGCGGCTCCTGGCTCGTTAGGCGACGCGTCGATCAGACTGATGCGGGCGAACTTCGGCAGACCGGCCGGTGTGACGTTCGTCCAGCTCTTGCCTCCGTCGCGCGTGACGTACGCGAGGCCGTCGTCACTGCCCGTCCAGATCAGGTTCACGTCGCGTGGAGATGGAGCAATCGTGAAAATTGTGCCGTAAATTTCGGGGCCGTTCATATCGTGGGTGATCGGCCCACCCGATTCGCCTAACGTCGACGGATCGGCGCGCGTGAGATCGGGACTGATGCGCTGCCATGTCTGGCCCTGATCGATCGTGCGCCAGAGGTGCTGCGACGACGTGTAGAGCATCGTCGGATCTTTAGGCGAGAAAACGATCGGGTACGTCCACTGCCACCGTTCCGGCAACACGCTCGACGGCTCGCCGGAGAAAAAGCGCGGATAGACCTGCACGTCGCGGATCTGACCATTGCTGCGATCGTAGCGCGTGAGAAGCGCGCCCTGGCTTCCGGCATAGATGATGTTCGGGTTTTTCGGGTCGGGCGCGATGTAGCCCGACTCGCCGCCGCCGACGTCGTACATCCAGTCGCCGAGCGTTCTCGTGCGCGCGCCGCGCAAATTGGACCAGTCGTTGGACGGGAGACACAGCGTCGAATTGTCCTGCTGTGCGCCGCAGACGTGATACGGAAAATCGGTGGTGACCGCGACGTGATAGAGCTGCGCCGTTGGGAAATCTTCTTCTGTCCACGTGCGGCCGGCGTTCACCGAGATCGTGCCGCCGCCGTCGTTGGCCTCGATCATGCGCTGATTGTCGTTAGGCGCGATCCAGAGATCGTGGTTGTCACCGTGCGGCACGTTGACCGTACTATCAAAGCGCGCGCCGCCGTCGTCCGATCGAAAGAAGCTCACGTTCAGGACGTACACACGGTTCTTGAGCTTGGTATCAGCCACGATGTGTGTGTAATAAAACGCCCGCTGGCGCAGCTTTCGTTCGTTGTTCACAAGGCTCCACGTAGCTCCCGCATCCTCCGAACGAAATACGCCGCCGTTCTCCGCCTCGACGATCGCGAACACGCGCGTGGGATCGACTGGTGAGACGGACACGCCAATCTTCCCGATCACTCCCTTGGGAAGACCGGGATTGCGCGTGATCTCGGTCCAGGTCTCGCCCGCGTCGGTTGACTTGAATAGACCGCTCCCCGGGCCGCCGCTCGACATCGACCACGGCGTGCGGTACGCCTCCCAGAGCGCGGCGTAGAGCACGTTCGGGTTGCTCGGATCGATCGCGACATCGATGGCGGCGGTCTTGTCGTCGCGATAGAGAACCTTTCGCCACGTCTTGCCGCCGTCCGTCGACTTGAAGACGCCGCGCTCGGCATTGCGGCCGTAGGGATGTCCAAACGCCGCGACGTAGACGATGTCGGCATTGCGCGGATCGACGCGGATCTTCGCGATGGCCTGCGTCTCCGCGAGACCGACGTGAGCCCACGTCTTCCCGCCGTCCGCGCTGCGGTACACGCCGTCACCCTGCATGATGTTCCCGCGGAACTCCGTCTCACCCATGCCGATGTAGACGACGTCCGGGTTCGACTCCGCGACCGCGACGGCGCCAACTGAGCTCGACTGAATCTGACCGTCGGTGACGGGACGCCAGCTGACGCCGCCGTCCGTGGTCTTCCAGAGCCCTCCGCCAGTTGCACCGAAGTAGTACTCGAGAGGTCGGCTCGCGCTTCCGGCGACGGTAATCGAGCGCCCGCCGCGGTTCGGACCGATCGTGCGCCACTCCATGCCGCGAAAGAGCGTCGAGTCGACGCGAGTCTGGGCCAGGGCAGGCGCTGCGACGCCGAGCAGTGTCGCCCCGACGGAAAGAAAATTCTTGAGCTGCATGGTCCCTTTTTGCGGCTGGGGTGCGTGAATGACGGGCGACGGGATTGTATGTCTCGCCTGGACGTGATGCAATCGGGCCAACCACCGCGCTGAAAGGGGTGTCCAACTGCCTGATCGCGGTATAACGTCCGCGCGCAGTCGGCCTGTCTGGAACAATCCCACGGTTCGATATGAAACTGCAAATCCTCTTTGCGATCGGTGTTATCTGCGCCCTGGGTCACCCGCTGGCCGCGCAATCTGCTCGCGCGGGTGCGAACTTCACCCTCCGCGATTTCCATTTCGCCGACGGCGAATCACTGGCCGAGTTACGCATTCACTACATCGCGCTCGGCACACCGCAGCGCGACACGAAGGGAACGGTCCGCAATGCCGTGCTCATTCTCCACGGCACGACCGGATCGGGCAGCGGGTTCATGTCGCGAAACTTCGCCGGTGAGCTGTTCGGACCCGGCCAGCTGCTCGACACGTCGCGGTACTTCATCGTCCTTCCCGACGGCATCGGTCACGGCGGCTCGAGCAAGCCGAGCGATGGCATGCACGCGCACTTTCCGCGTTACACCTACGACGACATGGTGGACGCACAGCACCGATTGCTCGTCGAAGGTTTGAAGATCGATCATCTTCGCCTCGTGATGGGCACGTCGATGGGATGCATGCACGCGTGGGTGTGGGGAGAACGGTACCCCGCGTTCGTCGACGGCCTCGTGCCGCTGGCGTGCGCGCCGACGCAGATCGCGGGGCGGAATCGGATGATGCGCAAGATGATTCTCGACGCCATCCGCACGGATCCGGACTGGCGCGGCGGCGACTACACATCGCCACCGACGCGTGGCCTGCGCACCGCGCTCGCGATGCTGTTCATCATGACATCGAGTCCGATGCAGCAGCAGAAGACGGCGCCGACGCGCGACGCGGCGGATGCGTTCATAACAAAGTATGTGGACGACAGGCTGCGAACGACCGACGCGAACGACATGCTCTACGCCTTTGATGCTTCACGCGACTACGATCCATCGTCCAGGCTCGAGACGATTCGCGCGTCGGTGTTGGCGATCAACTCTGCCGACGACGTCGTCAACCCGCCGGAGCTTGGCCTCATGGAAAAACTGATGCCGCGCGTGGCACACGGACGGTACATACTCATCCCGACCAGCGACCAGACGCGCGGTCATGGCACGCACTCGTTGCCGGCCGTCTGGAAGAACTATCTCGCCGAGTTCCAGCAACAACTCAACCCTAACGATTGACATGCAAGATATGATGCGGCCGTTGCTGGTGGTCTCGTTATGCAGTTCGATATTCGGCATCCCGGCCGCGGCGCAATGCGTCGAACTGCCGCTGCCGACGAGCGCCAGCACGCGCGGCTTGGCGATGGGGAACGCGAATCTCGCTGGCCGCGACGACGACGTGATCTTCTACGGACCCGCGCAACTCGCCGTGGCTCGCGGTACGAGCGTGGCGGCGGAGCGCTATCTGGACGGCCTGGCCAGCGGCACGGCCGCGACGACATCGCGCCTGGCGAGCGGCGGCATCGGCGTGGGCGCGGAGATCGTCGAAGGCAAGAATTCCGACGCCTGCGTCCAGCAGTTCACGCCGAACGGATTTGCCGCGCGCACGATCTCGCGCAGCGAGGCCGTCGTCGGCGCGGCACAGACCTACAAGCGCGTCCATTTCGGCCTCGCGGCGAAGTACGCAACCGAGGACGCGGAGGATCAGCGGTTGTCGCGCTTTCTCATCGATGCCGGCGTCTCGCACGATTTCACGTTAGGCGATTTCGTGCCGCTGACGGCAGTGTTCTCCTTCCAGAGCATCGGCGGCAACCCAACCGATGCGGCCGCGCTCGGCGTTCCCCGCAGCGCTTCGATCGGCCTGGCGTCGGGCGGACCGCTCGGCGCGTTCGATCTCGCGCTGATGGCCCAGGCCGGCGTCGAGCACAGTGGCGCGGGAAATGTCGGCATCAAGAATCGCCCGTTGCTGCGCGGCGGAGTGGAGCTTGGCTACACCTGGCTCGACGGCTACAGCATCGCCCTTCGCGCCGGCGAACGGACCGCCTCCGATTTCGAGCTGTCCCGACACACAACCATCGGCGCGGGCCTCGTCCTCGACCGCTTTGCGTTCGACTACGCGCTCGAGCAGCTCGCGGGCTCACACGTCGCCAACCGCTTCGGCATTCGCCTGCGCTGAATTTTCGACGCCCCTCTCATGAGAAACCTCTCAACTCTCGTCCTCTCGTCGCTGGTGGCAGGAGCGTGCGCCCAGCCACTCAAGCTCACGCCCGACGACTCGAAGGTGGTGCTCGCGCACCAGCTGCTCGACGCGCCGAACCCGGCCGACAAGGGCCCCTACCCAGTCAAGACTCTTTATTACGGTAGCGGCACGGACAAGCAGCGCCGGTATTACCGCGATTCCGTCGCCATCAAGACGAAATCAGTCGATGCTTCACCTTTCGTGTCCATGACGCCGGACCAGGCGGCGGATCGCAAGAAGTACTGGGGATTCGACGACAAGAAGTTCCCGATCAATGGGCGCGTGTGGTACCCGGCGGTGGGAGCCGGACCCTTCCCGCTCGTGCTCATCGTCCACGGGAACCACAACATGAAGGACTACTCGGATCCCGGCTACGAGTACCTCGGGGAGCATCTCGCATCGCGCGGCTTCATTCTCGCCTCGCTCGATGAGAATTTTTTGAACGGCGCGCTACGCAATGAAAATGATGGTCGAGCGTGGATGATGCTCAAGCACCTCGAGGCCTGGCGCGGCTTCAACGACAGTCTCGCCAGCCCGCTGCGCGGGAAGGTCGACATGCATAACATCGCCATCATGGGTCACTCCCGCGGCGGCGAGGCGGTGGGCCATGCGGCCGCGTTCAATCGGTTGTCCCGCTATCCGGACGACGCGAAGGTCAAGTTCAATTTCAATTTCGACATCAAATCCGTCGTCGCTATCGCGCCGGTCGACGCGCAGTACAAGCCCGCGGGACAGTTCACGCCCGTCGAGAACGTGAATTACCTCGTGATTCACGGATCGCACGACGGCGACGTGTCCGCGTTTACAGGGCTGCGCCAATGGCAGCGCGTGAAGTTCACCGACGGCAAGCCCTGGTTCAAATCGGCGTGGTACGTGTACCGCGCCAACCACGGCCAGTGGAATACCGTGTGGGGGAGTACCGACGCCGGACCGCGCAGCGCGAAGTTCCTCGACTTGCGCGGGCTCATTTCACCGGAGCAACAACGGCAGTTCGGGAAAGTCGTGATTGGCGCTTTTCTCGAGGCGACGTTGCACAATCGCCGCGAGTATCTGCCGCTTTTCCGCGACCACCGGGTCGCCGGCGGCTGGCTCCCGAAAACGATGTACATCACCCGATTCCAGGAAAGCGGGTACAAGACGCTCGCGAATTACGAGGAGGACGTCGACGTCACCACGGGCAGCGTCGCTGGCGTGAGCCTAACGGGAGACAGCCTGTCGACGTGGAAGGAAGACGCACTCAACCTGCGCTGGCAGAACACGCCGATGAACGACAACGCCGTGTGGCTCGGCTGGAATCGGCACATTGCGGGCGACGATACGACGAAGCTCGGCAAGCCGGCCAGCTACACGATTGCGATGACCGATTCGCTCAGCCGCGCGCTCCACATCGACGCCCAGTCATCGGTCTACCTTTCGGTCGCGCCGACCGACGCGAAGCCGGGCCCTCGTCAGGCAGCGCGCGATTCGACGAAAAAGGAAACATCCAAGCCACGTCCCAGACGGTCCGACGACAAGGACAAGAAGGAAGGCAAAGACACGACGACGATCGATTTCACCGTCGAGCTGGTGGACGCGAACAATGTCACGGCGCGCTTGCCGCTCACGCGGTTTGGTGTCCCGCGTCGTCCGCTCGAGACGCACGTGCTCCGTCGGGCCGATCGGGAGCAGAGCCAGTTCGCGAACACCTACGAGCTGGTGCTCCAGACGTATGTGATGCCGCTATCAGACTTCGTCGCCGCGTCGCCGCAGTTTGCGCCCGACAAGCTGAAGGCGATACGCCTGGTCTTCGATCGCGCCGTCGCGGGCACGATCATCCTCGACGACGTCGGCGTCTCGGCGATCGATCCGGCGTTCCTCGCTCAGGCGCGGCCGTGACCGGTTGTCATGGTAGATCTGCCGCGGCTTCGCGCTCGCGCCCGGGCTCCGCGCATTGCAAACATCAACAGCTTTGAAACACGGACAAAGCCGGACAAGGCCGGACACGGCCGGACTAAAGAGCGAAAAACGATTCTCTTAAGAGAAGCTGCGCTTTTTCGTCCGCGCCTTGTCCGGCTTTCTCCGGCCTTGTCCGTGTTTAAACCGTAGATGGCTGTCGCCCCGAGGAATCCAGCCACGGTCTGAGAGAGACATGTCAGAGCCTGTCTGCCGCCGCAACGATACGGGCTGCATAGCTCGATGCGGATTCGTCGGCGAAGCGACCCGGCACGACGAGGCGTCGATCGTCAGGCTGCGACGATTCCGGAGTATTCACGAAGCTGTCTTCGCCAAGTTGAGCGATTCGTGCCTCGAACGTCTCCACCGCATTGACGATGAGCATCACGTCTTCATCCGATTCGTCGCCAGTGAGATCGATGCGCCGCTCATGCAGGCGTGACTCGAGCTCGTCGCGCGTCTGACGCCGCTCTTCGGCCCGGTGAGGATTCCGCTCTTCGTCCGCCGGATCATTCCATCGTGACGTGGTCATGTGACGCTCCTGGCGCGTCGTCGGGTTCGCCCTCTGGTCGGACTACCGAAACAGCATCATCGTATCTGGCACGGGCCGTGCCGCTTACGTAGTGTAGTCGAGCCGAACTCTGGCCGCGCGCTCAACGATCGCATGCTCCTTTCGCTCCTCGTTGCCGGCTTCTCTGCGCTCGCGCAAGGCGGACCGATTCAGACCGTCGCGGCCGCTCGGCGCGACGAAAGCGTGCGCCGTCCAGTGCCCGCGCCAGCGGACTCCCTGCGCGCGCTGCGCTCGGCGCGTAAGGCACAGCAGATCTTCGAGTTCGTCCGAAGAACGTATCTGCCGCGCGAGGCAGGCGTCGGCTCGCATCACTGCGACGTTCGCATCGGTCGCTGGTGCGTGTGGAACGACGAGTCCAACGATCGCAATCCCCCTCCAGAGAATCCGCGTATCAGGGAGGCTCGCGACAAGCTCCTCGCCACGCTCGACTCCGTCGGAACACAATTCCCCGGCGACGAGTGGGTCGCTGCACAGCGCGTACGCTATTTCATCGAAGCGAAGCGATTCGCCGACGCCGCACGCGTCGCCGACCGTTGCACGGAAAGTGGGTCCCCGTATCGATGCAGGACTTTCGCCGCACTGGCGTACCACGATTCCGGCGCTGTCGTCGCCGCGGATTCGGCATTCAATGGTGCCCTCGCTGCGATGCCGGATTCTCTGCGATGCCGGTGGACGGACATCTCCGTGCTGCTCGACGACGACATTGGCGACCGATACGACCACGCGGATTGTGCGGGACGACAACAGATCGCCACGCTCTTCTGGCGCCTAACGACTCCCCTCTACCTCCGCGACCACGACTTTCGCAGCGAGTTCCTCGCACGCGTGACGCGCGGAGACATGCTGCGCGACTCGCGTACGGCGATGGGATCCTCCGACGAATCCGCCTTTCGCGAGACAGCGCTCCGTTACGGATACGACACGTGGTTTGTGCGTGACGACCCGCCACCAGGTTCGATGGGCGAGATTCCGATCGCCGGATATCGCGAGGGAGGATCCGGGTACAACTTCGTCCCGGACGTCGAGGTCTTTAAGTCGCCGGCCGATCTGCACGCCGAGGACTGGGATCTGAGGCAACGGACTGCGCGCACGCTTTATGGCCCGGCGTATGCTCGTCACTTCGAATCGTTCACGCCGCAGATAGCCGTTTTTCGCCGAGGCGACTCGGCGCTGGTCGTCGCCGCATACGAGCTACCCGATGATACGTTGCTCGCGCGGCATGGCCTCGAGGTGGGACTTTTCGCTCTTGCCATCGAGGCCGACACGCTCGGTGCGCCGCACGGCACCATCCTGGGCGATGGCAACCGAAAGGGCGTGCTGGAAACCTCGGCCCCGTGGTTGCCGCTCATAGCGAGCGTCGAGCTGCTCGATGTCAACGCAAGGAACGCTGCTCGCGCGCGCCTCGCCGTGCGGCCGCCCTCGAGCGTCGGGCGCCTCGGCATCTCCGACCTCCTCATGTTCGCCGCGCACAACGGCGATTCGTTGCCACATCGGCTCGATGACGCCCTTCCCGTCGCACTGCATGGCGAGCAGGTGAGTCGAGATCAGCCGCTGGGCCTCTTTTGGGAGACCTACGGCGTTCGTCCGAATGGCGAGTCTATGCTCGTCTCGATCGGCATCGACCGCATTCAGGATGGCTGGATGCGACGCGCCGCCCAACGATTGCACCTCGCTGCGCCGTTCTCGCCGATGAAGCTCCAGTGGACCGAGATTCCCAGCCGTGCCGATGGCGTTGCGGCGCGCGCCGTGAGCCTCGACCTGTCGAGGCTCGATCCGGGGCGCTACGAGGTCACGCTGAGCGTGAGCTCGGCGGAAGGCTTACCCATCGTCTCGAAGCGCGAATTCACCCTGCTGCGTTAGCGCAGTCGTTAGGGCAGGTCAGCGGCGCCGGTGCGTGGATCGAATGTGCTGCCTGCTGGTAGCACGTGCATCTGAATATCCGCAGCGCCGAGAATGGGAGCAGACGCCGACGTCACCACGGCGTGGCGCGCGTCGTAGACGATCGCGGCGCTTTCCCCAATGATGCTCCACGGCTTGCCCGGCTCGACGACGAGCGCCGTCGATTCGTCGATGCCGATGGCCAGAAGCGACGGATGCTCGAGCACGACGCTGATCAGTCGATTGTGACGCTTGCGCCGCAGGAAATGCTGGTCGATGATGGCGCCACTCACGAGCCCGAGGCCGTTCGTCACGACGACGTCCTCGCGTGCAATGGTGATGAAGCTTTGCGTCGTGTCGCGCCGGGCGCCGCCAGGCGCTCGCTCGTCGCCCGTCAGCATCGGCGTCGACATCACGGCCGCTCCCGCCGATGTCCCTCCGACGACAGCGCCCGCCGCATAACGAGCCCGGATTGCCGCGGCGGCTGGAGTGCCATCGAGCACCGCCATGATGCGTACCTGATCCCCGCCGGGAAACCAGATTCCCGTCGCGCTATCGAGCGCCCGAACGGTCTCCTCTCGCATCGCGTCCGCTCGCGTGAGGTTCATGCTCCACGCCCTCACACCGTGCTTTTGGAATTCGTCGACGCTTTCGAGACCGGTTTCCGGGAGCGACGACGCCATCGGCAGCACGACGACGCGGGCCCGACCAGTCCCTCCGGCGAGCGCGATGAACTTCTGTGTGATGGCTTCACCGCGCGGTCCTCCACCGACGATGACGAGACTCCCTCGCGGCGCATTCGTGGTGGATTCCGCGACGGGGTGATCGAGTCGCGTCGTCGATGTCGAGGCGCAGCCGAGGCTGAAACCGAGGATACCGAGGAGGATGCTGCGTCGCATTGGTGGCTGGTGATTGGTAGCTGGTGGCTGGTCGCTGGTGATTGGTAGCTGGTGATTCGGATGGCCGGCGAGAGAAGGTCGCCGGCCTTCATTATTCACCAACCACCAGCGACCAGCCACCAACCACCCGACTCACTGACCACCAACCCCACCAACCACCAACCAGTCACCAATCAAACCTTATTGTCGTTCGCTCTTGAGGGCGTCACGCATTCGCGTCACATTTGCCTCGCCTTGGGCAGCCGTCCTCTCGACCCTGTGGTGCGCACATGCATTTCCTCACTCGCACTCTCGTCGGCGTCGTTCTGTCGAGCGCCATGGTCGTGCCGTCGCCTGCTCGAAGCCAGAGCCCGACGAGCCGCAAGGATTCGATCTTTACCGCCGAAGATGGTCTCGATGTCGTCAGCTATACGGTGCTCGACCTAACGAGAGACGGTCGTTGGGTCGCTTCCGTAGCGGCGTCACGGCGAGACGGCTTGGGCGTCGACTACCGGCGCGATGGCGATCCGACATACGTCCGTCCGGGCGCGGGACGAGTCTGGGTGATCGATACCAAGTCCGGTGCGACACGCGCGCTCTTTCCCGAAAAGCGCATCGTGCACGTTGCACGCTGGTCGCCGGATGATGCGCGGCTTGCGATGTTGGTGTTCGATTCGAAAAGCGCAGCGTTTCAGCCGATCATCTGGGAGCGGGAGAGCGGCCGCCTAACGACCATCGCCGTGCCCGCCGGAACGTACGTCGCCGAGAACAGCGAGCTGCGATGGACCGCGGATGGCAAGCGACTCGTCTACGCGCTACACACGTTCGCGTGGCGCAAAGCCGCGCAGGATTCGTTCGCCGTCATGACGGCGGGTCCCGTGTTCGTGCAATCGAGCGAAGACCCATTTCTGACCTGGGATGCGCTTCGCCGCCGGGCCAATCTGCGCAGCGTCGTCGCCTACGACCTCGCCACGGCGAAGACGGTCCAGCTGTTGCCCGAGACCATGGTCGCGAGCTGGGACGTGAGCGACGATGGATCGACGATCGCCTACACGCAAGACATTACGAAGAAGACGGATTACGACGTCATCTTCGGGACCGAGAACAAGCTCATGGCGCGCGGCATCGCCTGTCAGGCCGCCGACGACACGTGCTCGCATCCGCGCGTGTTGCTGCCGACGCTCAAGAGCACGAACATCGTCTGGTCCGAGGATGGAGCGCATTACGCGTACTCGAAAGAGGGACGCGTCTACGTTGCGGCGATCGGCGACACGGCCTCGCGCCAGGTCGCCGGACCCCCGGCCGATGCGCACCGCGACACGCCGCAGGACACGTCGCGCGAAGCCCGTGAACGGCGCGACCGCGAACGCTTTCGCGTGGTGCGCTACAGCCCCGCGAACGACGCACTGCTCGTCGCAAACTCACAAGGCTACTGGGTCCTCGAGTTGCCGAGCGCGAACAAGCAGCTCGTCGTCGAGAGCTCGGACTCGGCGTCGAGCACCCTGCCCCGCGCCTCGGTCGCCGCCTGGAGCAACGACGGGAAGAAGATCTATTTCACCGTGGCGTCACGCACGAAGTGGGAGCGCGGTGTCGTCCGCTTCGACCGCTCGACGGGAAATAAGCAAACGCTCGTCAGCGACGGCCGCTCCTATTCCGGCATCCGGCTGTCGAAGGATGGACGCGTCGCGACGCTGACGGTTGCAGAGGGCAATCGCCCGCCCACGCCGTTCGTCACGGACGCAGACTTCTCATCGATTCGTCCCCTCGTTAACGCCAATCCGCAGCTGAGCGGGAAGCGATTCGGACCGACGGGCCTCGTGAGCTACCTCGACGCCGACGGTCATCCGAAGTACGCCGTCGTGTACTATCCCGTCGGCTACGAGCGCGGAAAGGCGTATCCAACGATCTTCATCGTCTACGAGGATTTCTTCGACGACACCTTCGATCCGGTTGCGAACGTTCTCACGACGAATGGATACGTCGTGGTGAAGCCGTCAGTCGATTTCGACATCGGCTATCCCGGCGAGGCCTGGATCAAGGGCGTCAGTGCCGCTGCCAACAAGCTGATCGACATGGGCGTCGCGGATTCGGCGCGACTCGGCGTGCAGGGTACGAGCTACGGCGGCTACGCCACGAATCTTCTCGTCACTCAGACCAATCGCTTCAAAGCAGCGATCAATATCTCCGGCAAGGTCGACGTCATCAGCTTCTATACCGATAGCCCGCGCCTGGGGGTGCGCAATGTTCACGCTGCCGAGAAGAGCCAGGATCGACTCGGGGCCACGCTCTGGCAGCAGCCGCAGAAGTACGTGCAGCAGTCCGCGATCATGTTCGCCGATCGGATCCAGACACCGCTCATGCTCATCACGGGCGCGCAGGACTCCAACGTCCCGGCCGACAACACGCGCGAGATGTATTACGCGTTGCGACGGCTCGGGAAGGAAGTTGTCTGGATCAATTACATGAACGGCGGCCACGGCGGCGGAAACGCAACAGCGGAAGATGTGCTCGACATGCAACGACGCATGCTTGCGTGGTATGACGCGAAGTTGAAGCGACCACCGTCGAAGGTTGCGTCGGCGTCACCGTAATCCTTCATTCACTCGACGCTCGCGGCGGGCCCACCCTTGCCTCGCGCGATGCGGCGCCACTAGGTTCGATACATTGACGCCCCATTCAATCAATCCCGAGAGTCCCGACGACACCATCCGCGCGATGAATGCGGTTCGGAGCGTTGTTCGGGCACTGCGCCTCAACACGCGCAGCATCGAAGGCAAGCTCGGCATCAGTCTCGCGCAATTGTTCGTTTTGCAGCAATTGTCCGACAGGCCGGCGGACTCCCTCAATGAGCTCGCTGAGCGCACCGCGACCCACCAGAGCTCGGTGTCGGTCGTCGTGCGACGATTGGTCGAGCGCGGACTCGTCACGCGTGTCGCGTCCTCCGCAGATCGACGGCGCGTGAATATCGCGCTCACTCCCGACGGCGAACGCATGCTTCGTGGCGCGCCGCCGACGGTGCAGAACGATCTCATGCACGGAATGTCGCGCATGCAGCCGGAAAAGCGCGCCATTCTCGCCGAATTGCTGGAGACGTGGGTGCTGGCCAGCGGCATCGATCTGGCCGCCCCACCAATGATGTTCGAGGACGAGCCGGCCGCTCGCATCGCGAGTGGCTGACGAATCACCAACTCCCCTCAACGCCGCCAGCGGGTTACCGGTCGCGCCATCTCTGGCGCCGGCGCTGGCGACGGTCGAGGCGCCGCCCGAATACTCCCCTGTCGATCGACGAGTCGTCGTAATCTCGGGTATTGCCGTACTGGTCGGCGTCGGTGCCGCGCTCCTTGCCATCGTCCTGACGCGGCTGATCGGCCTCATCACGAACGTCGCCTATTACGGCCGCGTCTCGACCGCCTTCTCGCCGCCGAGCATCGTTAGGCTCGGCGCCTTGTCGA
This sequence comes from Gemmatimonadaceae bacterium, assembly GCA_036496605.1. NCBI lineage: Bacteria > Pseudomonadati > Gemmatimonadota > Gemmatimonadia > Gemmatimonadales > Gemmatimonadaceae > Gemmatimonadaceae bacterium. The sequence continues at coordinate 40,078 of DASXKV010000042.1, forward strand.
TCCTCGTTCCGCTTGTCGGGGCGTTCATCGTCGGCATCATGGCGCGCTACGGCGCGGCGGCCATTCGCGGACATGGGATTCCAGAAGTCATGGAGCGCGTGCTGTACGCGCGCAGCCGCATCGCGCTGCGCATCATGTTCCTCAAGCCGCTCTCGGCGGCGATCGCGATCGGAACCGGCGGCCCTTTCGGCGCGGAGGGACCGATCATCGCGACCGGCGGCGCGTTAGGCTCGATCATTGGACAGTACATCCGCATGACGGCCGACGAGCGCAAAACGCTCCTTGCCGCCGGTGCGGCGGCTGGCATGGCGGCGACCTTCGGCAGCCCGGTCTCCGCCGTGCTGCTCGCGGTCGAGCTGCTGCTCTTCGAGTACCGGCCGCGGTCGGTCATTCCCGTTGCGCTGGCGTCTGCTGCCGCGAGTGGGGTGCGGGCCGCATTCGTTGGCTCCGCACCGGTGTTCTCGGTGCCCGGCCTCGCGCAGCCGAATCTCGAGGCGCTCCTCGCGTACACGGTCATCGGCGCGCTCGTCGGCGTCGCGTCGGTGGGGGTAACGCGATTCGTCTACTGGATCGAGGACCTGTACGAGGAGCTGCCGATCCATTGGATGTGGTGGCCGCTCGTCGGCGCGGTGTTCGTCGGCGTCATCGGCTATTTCGAGCCCCGAACGCTCGGCGTTGGGTACACGAACATCGACAACATTCTGTCGGGAGACATCGTCGGCCGCGCGCTCATCATACTCGTCATTCTGAAGTTCCTCTCGTGGGCGATTTATCTCGGCAGCGGTACGTCCGGAGGTACGCTCGCGCCGTTGTTCACGATCGGCGGAGGGATCGGAGCGGCGTTGGGCGCGTTAGGCGTAGCGATCAGCCCATCGATCGGGATCGACGCGAACGTTGCGTCTCTCGTCGGCATGGCGGCGATCTTCGCCGGCGCATCGCACGCGCTTCTCGCGTCGGTGGTCTTCGCGTTCGAGACCACGCGTCAGCCGTTAAGCCTCTTGCCGCTCCTCGCCGGTTGCAGTGCAGCATACCTCGTTTCGTTATTGATGATGCGCAGCTCGATCATGACGGAGAAGCTCGCGCGGCGTGGTGCGCGTATCCGCACCGAGTACGCCGCCGACTACTTGAGTCAGGTGCTCGTGCGGGATGGCTCGTCGCGCGACGTCATATCGCTTCGGTCGTCCGATCGACTCAGTCAGGTGCGCGAGTGGCTCGCGGCTGGTGGCGCTGGCGCCTCGCATCAAGGATTCCCCGTGATCGACGACAAGGGCGAGCTGTGTGGCGTGATCACTCGTCGCGACCTGCTGAGCAACGCGCACAACGACTCGGACACGATCGGCTCCCTCGTGACGCGTGGCGCCGTAGTGGTGTACGACGATAACACGCTCCGCGAGGCGGCCGATCACATGGTGCGCGCTGGCGTCGGCAGACTGCCAGTGGTTTCGCGCGAGGCGCCGCGTATCGTCGTCGGCATCGTCTCCAGAAGCGACCTTCTGTCTGCTCACGAAGACCGGCTCGATGCCGCGCATGTTACTGAAGAAAGCCTTCCCCTCTCCGCACCCTGGTCGCGAGACGGGAAGCCGAAGACGCGCCGCAAGAAGCGCACACCACAGGGTGGCGACTAACCGGGTGTCACTCTCGTTATGCTCGAGATCCTGAATCTCGAGAGCCTCGAGGCGCGCGCCCGCGAGTGCCTCGATCCGATGCTGTTCGACTACATCGCCGGCGGCTCTGGCGACGAATGGACGCTGCGTGAAAACCGTGACGCCTGGTCGCGGCTCCAACTCCTCCCGCGCATGCTGCGGGGCGTCGGCCAACGCGATCAGCGCACGACCGTGCTCGGCACGACGGTATCGTTCCCGGTGCTGGTGCCACCGATGGGCTTTCACGGCTTGTGTCACACGGACGCCGAGCTCGCGACAGCGCGCGCCACGGCCGCCGCCGGCACAATCTTCGTCGCGAGCACCGTGTCCAATCGAAGCCTCGAGGCGATCGCGCAGGCGGGCGGCGGTCCGCGCTGGTTCCAGCTCTACGTCTATCGTGACAAGGTGATCACGCGCGGACTCGTCGAGCGCGCGGCGGCCGCGGGCTACTCCGCCCTCTGCCTAACTGTCGACACGCCCCTCGCCGGACAGCGCGAGCGCGACCGCCGCAATCGCCTGCGCATGCCCGCTCACCTTGGGCTCGAGAACTTTCCCGCGGCGCACGCTGAGCGCAACAAGACGGGCGGCGAAGGCGAGTCGGCACTTGCGCGCTACATCGCGGATATGTGGGACGCAAACCTGACGTGGAAGGACGTCGATTGGCTGCGTTCGATCTCTCCATTGCCCGTGATCATCAAAGGGATTCTCGCCGCGAAGGACGCGTCGCTCGCCGTGGAGCACGGCGCCGCTGCCGTCATCGTGTCGAATCACGGCGGCCGCCAGCTCGACGGTGTACCGGCGCCCATTACGGTGCTTCCGGACATCGTCGATGCGGTCGCGGGGCGGATCGAGATATTGCTGGACGGCGGCGTGCGGCGCGGAACCGATGTGCTCAAGGCGATCGCACTGGGCGCGCGGGCGGTGCTCGTCGGACGTCCGGTGCTCTGGGGACTCACGCTCGACGGCGAGGCCGGCGTTCTCGCGGTGCTGGAGCATCTGCGGGGCGAGATCGATCTCGCGATGGCGCTTGCAGGCTGTCGGACGCTCGACGACATCGAGGCTGCACTCGTCGTTTCCGAGTGAACAGCGCCTGACCGCGAACACGATCTCTCGGAGCGGCACATGGCGAACCGGCATTCGAACAAACATCGAAGCAACGTGGTCGACGTCGTCGACGGACTACGACGTATCGTCCATGCGCTGCATCACTCGCATCGTCTCGCGGAACAGCGATGGGAGCTGAGCGCGGCACAGCTCCTCGTGCTCCAGCGCCTCGCCGAGGCACCCACGCTCTCGGTGAACGAGCTCGCCGATCGCACGTTCACGCATCAGAGCACCGTGTCGGTCGTCGTCGCGCGGCTCGTGGACCGTGGCCTCGTTAGGCGCAGCCGCGCCGACGACGACGCCCGGCGCGCCGAGCTCGCGCTCACATCCTCCGGTCGCGCGCTCTTGCGGCGCGCCATGTCCTCCGCCCAGGCGCAGCTCTTCGACGCGCTCGACGCCATGCCGCCCGAGCGCCTGCGCCTGATCGCCGACGGCGTCCAGGGCGTTGTCGACGCGCTCGGCGTGGCGACCGAGCCGGCGGGAATGTTCTTCGAGGACGACGTCGCCGAGGACGCAGGCAACGGGTCGGTCGCAGCCAAGCGACGTCACGCGCGCTGAGCCTAAGGAAAAATTCGTCGCGGAATTGCGAGACGGAGGTCGCTGAAACCGCTGACACTGCGCTGAAATCGCTGACCGGTTCCGTGTGCGGAGGCAGCTCCGCGCAGTAAGTGTCAGCTTGAGAAGGCGACGAAGGATCTACCGTGCTCGCTCAGTAGCTTGCTTCTAACACGAGTCAGTAGATCCTTCGCTGCGCTCAGGATGACAAGTCTGCTGAGGAGCGACTCAGTGGTCTCAGCGCAGTGTCAGCGGTTTCAGCGAACACTCGTACGGGCTCAGTCTCCAGGATTCTCGACCGGGACCGGATGGTGTGCGACAACACGACGCCCGAACTTCGAGAACACCCATACGCGCCACTCGTCGAGGATCTCGTAAATCGTCGGAATCACGACGAGCGTCAGGACCGTGGACGTGATGACGCCGCCGATGACCGCGCGGCCGAGCGGCGCGCGGAAGTCGGCGCCCTCGCCGAGCCCCAGCGCGACGGGAACCATGCCCGCGATGAGCGCGAGCGTCGTCATCAGAATCGGCCGCAGCCGGATGCGCCCCGCCTCGATCAGCGCTTCGCGTCGGTCAACGCCGCGATCCTTGTATGCCCACTTCGCGAAGTCGATGAGCAAAATTGCATTCTTCGCGACGATACCCATCAGGAGAATCACACCGATGAGGCTCATCAGATTCAGCGTGTCTCTCGTGATGATGAGCGCCAACACGACGCCGATCAGCGAGAGCGGCAGCGAGATCAGAATCGCCAGCGGATCGAGGAAAGACCCGAACTGAATGACGAGAATCAGGTACATGAGCATCACCGCGACGCCCAGCGCCGCGAAGATACTGCCGAACACCTGACTCTGGCTCTCGGCCTGACCGCCAGCCGAAACGCGATAACCAGCGGGCAGCTGCAGCCGACCGACCTTCTTCATCACCTCCGACGAGACGTTTCCGAAGGACGCGCCCTCGACGTTCGCCCCGATCGTGATCACACGCTGTCGCTGATAATGATCGATCTGCGCCGGGCCGAAGCTCGGCGTGATCGTCGCCACCTGGCCGAGCGGCACGACCGGTGGACTGGCCGACGCGGCGTTCGCGCCGGCTGCGGCAGCCGTGGCGGCCGTTGGCGTCACGACAACCGGCAACCGGCCAAGATCGTCAGCGTTCTCGCGCGATTCGGGCATCAGGCGCACGTGCACGTACCGGGAGATCCCCTGTGGATCGATCCACGTGCCCGCATCCACACCGGCGAACGCGAAGCGTAGCGACTGCGCGAGCTGGCTCAGGTTCACGCCTAACGTGCCGGCGAGCCCGCGATTGACGCGCACGTTCAGCTCCGGCTTCTGGCCACGCGTCGACAACCCAACGTCGACCGCGCCCTTGGTGTTGCGAACGATCGTTCCGATCTGGTCGGCCAGTTGCTCGAGCGTGGTCGGATCGGGGCCCTGCAGCTGAAGTTGCAGCTGTTTCTGCGCGCCCCCGAAGCCCGAGGCGAACGTGTACGCGGTCGCGCCGCCTAACAAGCGAAGGCGATTCCGCATCACCTGCCCCAGCGCATCCTGACTCAACGAGCGATCGCTTTTGGGCCTGAGACGAACATAAACGCTCGCGTTGTCGACTTGGCCGGAGCCGCTGCTGCTGCCCACGGTCGTATAGGTGTAGAGCACCTCCGAGCGCGCGCGAAACATGCGCGCGACCTCCTCAGCCTTGAGCGCCGTGTAATCGAGGCTGGAGCCCGGCGGGGTCTCGATCGCGATGTTCAGCTCACTCTGATCGCTCACCGGCACGAATGCGAAGCCACCGGCGACGACTTGCAGTGCAATGGCCAGAACGAACGATACGACCGCCAGCACCACCATCGTCCAACGGTGATCCAACGACCACGCAATGAGGCTCTTGTAGCGATCGGCCTGGTGATCGAACCACACGTTGAACCGGGCGAGCGTGCGCGCAATTGGGTTGCGCCGTTCGTGTGCCTCCAGCTGCGGATCGGGCCAATAGGCTGAAAGCATCGGGTCGAGCGAAAAGGACACAAAAAGCGAAACCAAAACCGCGCACGCGATCGTGAGCGCAAAGGGCTTGAACCACTGGCCGGCGATGCCCGGCATGAAGCCAACTGGTGCGAACACGGCGACGATCGAGAATGTCGTTGCCGCCACGGCAAGGCCGATCTCGTCGGTTCCCTCGTGAGCGGCGGTCATGTGATCGCTTCCCATCTCGACGTGCCTAACGATGTTCTCGCGGACGACGATCGCGTCGTCGATCAGGATGCCGATCGCCAGCGACAGGCCGAGCAGCGACATCGTGTTGAGCGTGAAGCCGAAGAGCAGCAGCGGCACGAACGAGGTCAGCACCGAGACCGGCAGTGCCAATCCCGTGATCACCGTCGAGCGCCAGGAGTTGAGGAAAAGGAACACGACGAGGACGGTCAGGAGCGCACCCTCGACCAACGCCTCCTCGACGTTCCGCACCGAGTGGCGCACCCGGTCGCCCGCGTCACGCACGATCTCGAGCCGCGTGCCGGCCGGCAGTGTCTTCTGGATCTGGTCGATGCGTGCCCTCACCAGATCCGCGACGGCGGTCGTGCTGTTCTCGCGCGACTTCACGATGTCGAGACCGATCGCCTGACGACCGTTGAACAGCGCCGCCGACGTCGGTTGCGCCGCGCCCGCTTCGACATTCGCAACCTGGCCAAGCGTGATGAGGTTGCCGCCGCGTTGCGCCACGACGAGCTGGTTGAACTCCTCCGGATGGTCGAATCGGCCCTCGAGCCGAATCGAACGTTGCTCGAGCGCCGTGTTCACTTGCCCGACCGGCGCGGCGAGATTCTGCGCGCGCACGGCGTTCACGACCTGATCGATGCCGACGCCGAAGGCAGCGAGATCCGTTGGCCGCACATTGACGTTGAGCTGCGCACTGTCGCCGCCGACGACGTTCACCTGCGCCACACCGGCGATCGCCCGGAGGTCGCCCGCGATGCCGGGATCGGCAAGCGCGGTGAGCTGCGGAGGGGATAGCACTGACGAAGTCAGTGCGAGCGAAACAATAGGTAGCTGATTCGGATCGAACCGTTGGATGATCGGTTCGAGAATTTCCGCCGGCAGCTGCGATCGCACCGCGGAGATAGCATCACGAATGTCCTGGGTCGCTTCGTCGACCGGTTTACTATATACGAATTGCACGATGATCTGCGCGAATCCGTCCGTCGATGTCGAGTTGATCTTATCGATGCCGCTGATTCCGGAGATCTTATCCTCGAGGCGCGTGACCACTTCGCGCTCGACGACATCGGGCGAAGCGCCCGGGTACGCGATCGCGACGAACACGATCGGTGCATCGATGTCGGGAAACTCGTCCGTGTCCAAACGTGCTAATGATGCCAAACCAAACACGACGAGCGCGATCATCACCACCACGGTGATGATCGGTCGCTTGATTGCAAAGTCTGATATGAACATGATGTCGCGTTACGGGTTTCGTCGTCGGTTCGTCAGTTTGCAGGTAATACGTCCTACCTTAACTCCCGTTACGCGTCGCCCCCTTCCCTCCCGCGACGCTGACAATGGGCCGTGCCCCACGGTTGGGACGGCACATCGTGTTCCTCCCCACCACCAACGAGAAATCAACATGAAATACGGCAGACTCGGTATGATCGCACTGGCCGCGCTGACCTTTGGCGCAATGCCGGCGCAAGCGCAGTTCCCTCACATGGGCGTCTCGGCAGGCGTCAGCTTCCCCAAGGGCGATTACGGCAACGCCGCCGACATGGGCTATAACGGTGGCCTCCTCCTTGGCTTCAGCGCGCCGATGATCCCGGTGGGCTTCCGCCTCGATGGGTCGATCACCCACTTCCCCGGGAAGGATTACAACGCGGGCGGCACCACGATCAACGCGTCGAGCAACATCTGGATGACGACCGCGAACGTGACGTTCGACCTGCCAGTTCCCTCGCCGATCAAGCCCTACGCGATCGCCGGTCTCGGCTACTACGGCGCGATCACGACCGTGAATGGCGTCCCCGGCAGCTCGAGCACGACGAAGCTCGGCTATAACGCCGGTGTCGGCGTCAACCTGCTTGGGCACTTCTTCGCCGAAGCGCGCTATCACCACATGAACACCGATGGCACGGCGACGACCTTCGTCCCGCTGACGTTCGGAATCATGTTCTAAGCTGACTGTCATCCTGAGCGAAGCGAAGGATCTGCTTTCCAAATTGTGAAAGCAGATCCTTCGTCGCTTCGCTCCTCAAGGATGACAATCCTCATTCCATCACCGAGTGGTCCGCGCCCGCTCCCTTGGTCTGCCGGATCAGGAGCAGCAGCGGTATCAGCGCCAGAATCAATAGCGCGCTCAGCATATAGATGCGTGAATAGGCAATCACGCTTGCCTGCGCCATCACCTGCGCATCGAGCAACGTCAGCGCTTCGCGACGCGCTGCCCACATATCCGCGCCGCGCGCCATCATCCCCTGCGTCAACGCGTACAAGCGACCGAGGCTCACCGGGTCGGTTCTCGTGATGTGCTCGGCCAGCGTCGCGTGCACTTGCGTCGTGTAGCGCGCGAGCAGCGTCGCGATCACAGCGATTCCAAAAGAGCCACCCAGCTGACGAAAGAAATTGTACAAGCCAGTTCCCTGCGGCAGCTCTTGGGGAGAGAGCTCCGCCAGCGTGATGGTCGTCAACGGAACGAACATGAGTCCGAGGCCGACGCCGCGTAGAATGAGCGGCCAGAAGAAGTCGCCGCCGCCGCTGAGCCCCGTCACGCGCGAGAGCTGCCAGGCAGCCGTCGCGAAAATCAGCGCGCCCGCCGTGATGAGCAAGCGTGGATCGAAGCGGTTCGACAATCGGCCAACCACGAACATCGAGAGCGCCGTCGCGATGGCGCCCGGCAGCATCACGATCCCCGTCTGTTCTGCCGTCATATGCAGGTTGCTCTGCAGGAAGACGGGCAGCGTGAACGACATCGCGTACAGTCCCAAGCCCATGACGACGCCGAGCAGTGTGCCGACCGACATCTGTCGGTGGCGAAGCACGCGAAAGTCGATCACCGGATGCTCCGTCGTCAGCTCGCGCCAGAGGAGCACCCCGAGGCCGACGACGCCAGTCACGGTGAGTCCGAGAATGAACGAGGAATCGAACCAATCGTCGCGCTGTCCGTGCTCCAACACGTACTGGATCGCGCCAACGCTCACGGCCAGCAACGCGATGCCGATGTAATCGATCGTCGGTGGCTTCTGTTGATGGATCGAGTCGTGGACGTACGTTGCGATCATCACGCCGGCGAGAATGCCGACCGGCAGATTGATGTAGAAGATCCAGGGCCAGCCGTAGTTGTCGGTGATCCAGCCGCCGAGCGTCGGACCGATCGTCGGCCCGACCATGACGCCGAGGCCGAAGAGCGCCATCGCCATTCCGGCTTCTTCGCGCGGGAACGCCTCGAACAGCACGGCCTGCGACACCGTCATGAGCGCGCCGCCACCCACACCCTGTACGATGCGCCAGAAGATCAACGTCCCCAACGAGTGCGACGCTCCGCAGAAAAAGCTCGCCAGGGTAAAGAGCACGATCGATCCCACGAAGTACCGTTTGCGGCCGAACATCGACCCCAGCCAACCGGTGAGCGGAATGACGATCACGCTGGCGAGGATGTACCCGGTGGACACCCAGGCGATCTCGTCGAGACTCGCGCCGAGATTGCCCATCATGTCGGGCAGGGCGACGTTGACGATCGAGCTGTCGATGACCTGCATCAACGCCGCGAGAACGACAGCGAACGCGATGAGATATTTGTGCGGCGCGCCGCGATCGGGTGCTGCTGCAGGAACAACGCGGAGTGCAGGAACTTCAACCGTCGCGTGAGCGACGGTTTCGCGAACCGGATCAGCCAAGGCGCTCTCTCGCAGTCTGTCGCTTCGCGACCGCCTTTGGCGTGAGACCGCGCTCCTGGCGCGAACCGCCGCGGCGCTCGCGCGATGATGCGGCTTCCCGTTCGCGCTCGCTCCATTCGCGAAGCGCGTCGTCTACCCGGGCAAGAACGAAGGCGTTGACGTCGTCGATGTAGGCGAAGCGATCACGCACAAGACGAGGCAGCTCCTGATCGGCAGTCTGCATCTCGCGCGCGATCCGGTGGAGCGCCGCCCAGCGGCTGAGTCGAAAGCGGATGATCTGGGCGAAGAAGTCGGGAGTGAGACTATAGTAGTCGCGGCGGTCGCCAGGCTTGCCGATGCGCTCGGCGACGCCGCGCTCGACGAGTCGTCGCGCCTCGGTGCTGACGCTGGCTTTGCTGACGGCGAGCTGGTCGGCGAGATCGTCGAGCGATTGCGGCTCGCTATGAAGAGTGAGAGCGCCGAAGAGTCGTCCGGCGATACGGGAGAGGCCGTCGCTCTCGGCGGCGAGTCCCATACGCTCGACGAAGGATTCGGAATCGGTCATGGGTGGGCTGGAAGTATTTGTACGTTCAGTATAAACTGAATGCAAGGAAAAAACGAGTGATCCCAATCACTTGCTTGCAGCGGTTCCAACCGCTATTGCGTATTCTGCACAGCGGACCATGCGATGTTGCAGCCGCGCCACATGCTGCCCCGCACCTGCGCCCGGTATACCTTTGCCATATATGACCGACGCGATCCGCCCCGCTCTCGAACCCGGAGAATGGAAGGTTCGCCGATCAGGCCCCATCTCGCTCGATGTCGTCGACCGAATCGATTACATCGTCATCGAGGGGCCTAACGGCGAGACCGTCAAAGTCACGGGAACCGACGAGATCTTCGCGCTCATCAGCCTCGCGAACGACGCGCTGCCGCCTGATGATCCGCGAAAGATCACGCACGGGTGGCTCGCACGCATCGAGACGATTCGCGACTTGATTCGCGACCTGGCCGACTCCGGCGACGAGCAGCTCGCGCCGCTCCGTCGTGAGCTCGCGACGGGATGGGAACAGATGGCCCAAGTGCTGTCGGCCATCCTGCCGCCGGTCTACGACAATCCGTCTGACGACACGTAGAGGGTAAAGGGTAGAGGGTAGAGGGTAGAGGGTAGAGGGTTTGTGAATACCCTCAACTCTCTGCCCAAAGCACTCATGTGTCGCGCAAGGCAATCACCGGATCGACTCGCGTCGCGCGCCGTGCCGGCAGATACGACGCCAGGAGTGCCACCGCGCCGAGCAACACCGCGATGCCGAGAAAGGTGAGCGGGTCCGAGGGCGTGACCCCGAACAGCAGCGTTCGCATCAATCGCGTGAGGGCGAACGCACCCGCAAGCCCGACGACAATCCCGATCAGCGTCAGCCTTGTCCCCTGGCGCACGACCATGACCAGCACGTCGGTCGCGCGCGCGCCGAGCGCCATCCGCACGCCGAACTCGCGCGTGCGCTGGATGACGCCGTACGACATCACTCCGTAAATACCGACGGACGCGAGCACGAGTCCGACGAGCCCGAACAATCCAAACAGCATCGTGCTCAAGCGGCTCGCGCCTAACGACGTACTCACCAGCTCGTCCATCGTCTCGAGACGCCCCACCGGCTGATCCCGATCGATCGAGTGCACCGTCTCCCGCAGCGAGGTCGCGAGCGCCGACGGGTCGCCCGCAGTGCGAACGACGAGGGTCATCCCCTCGTAGGCGAACTGGGGAAGCGGCCGGTAGATCTCCATGAACGGCTGCTTGTCCACCCCTTCGTGATGCACATCCCCAGCGACGCCAACGATCTGCACGTGCTCTTGCCGATCCCATTGGTAATCGATGAACTTCCCCACTGCGCTCTCGTTAGGCCAGATCGTTCGCGCCAGGGTCTCGCTCACCACGGCGACGTCGGGCATCCCCATCCAATCGGCGGCGGTGAGAGGACGGCCCGCCTTGATCGGAATGCCCATCGCCTGGAAATAGCCCGGCGTCACGGCGCGCATGTCGCCGACCGGCTCGGCCCCCTTGGGCGGTTTCGGCCGTCCCGGCACACTGAAATCGCTCGCCGAGCGTTCGCCCGTGAGCGGCAGGAAGCTGATCGCTCCGACGGCCCGCACCCCTGGCAGCGCGGCAATTCGCGACTCGAGCTCCCGAAAGAATTCCACCTGCGCGGTGTCACTGCGGTACTTTCGCGTTGGGATCGAGACCTTGGCCACCAGCGCATGGCTCGGTTCGAAGCCTAACGGCACGTGACGCAGCGCCGCGAATGACCGAATCATCAAACCCGCACCGGCGAGCAGCACGATCGCCAGAGACACTTCGGCGACGACGAGCGCGGCTCGCAGTCGAGCCGTTCCCCGTGTCGATCCGGCGCCACTTCGTCCACCCTCCTTCAAGCTGCCGTGCAATGCGCCGCGCGAGAGATTGAGCGCCGGAACGATCCCGAAGGCAAGCCCGGTGGCGAGCGCGATCGCGAACGTGAACGCGAGCACAGGCCCGTCGATGCCCACGTCGGTGATCGCCTGCGCCGGGAACGAAGCCGGGATCAGCGCCACGATTGCTCGCGTCCCCAGCGCCGCGAGCCCCAGGCCGAGCAGCGATGCGACGAGCGACAGCAACACACTCTCCGTCAGTAGCTGCCTCACGAGGCGCGTCCTCGTTGCGCCAAGCGACGCACGAATTGCGATCTCCTTCTGCCGTGCACTCGCACGCGCAAGCATCAGGTTTGCCACGTTCGCGCAGGCGATCACGAGGAGAAAGCCGACGGCGCCGAGCAGGACGAGAAGGCCCGTGCGTACGTCGCCGGTGAGATTCTCGCGCAAAGGCTGCGCATTGGCCGTCCAGTTCGCGTCGAACTGTGGAAACTCCGCCGCGCGCCGCTGAGCAACGAGGCGCATCTCCGCATCGGCGCGCTCGACCGATACGCCGGCCTTGAGGCGAGCGATGACCTTGAGGTAACGACCCGACCAGCTGCGATCCTGTGTGCGGAAGCGGATCGGTACCCAGAGTTGCACGGGAGTGAAATAGCGAAAGCCGTTAGGCAGCACGCCGACGATGGTGTACTGCACGCCGCCGAGGCTGAAGGGCTCGCCAATCACGCTGGCCCGCGCGCCAAACCGCTCCCGCCACAGCTCATGGCTGATGACGGCCACTCGCGGCGCTCTCGGATCGTCTTCGGCGACCGTGAACGCCCGACCAAGCTCGGGTTTCACGCCGAGAATCGAGAACACCTCGGCGGAGATATGACGCACGTCGAGCGACATCGGCTCCTGGTCGCCACCCGTGATCGATCCGGGGGTGTCGACCCATGCCGCCATGGCGTCGAAGGAATGCGTCGCGTCACGCCAGGCGAGAAAATTCGCCGGCGAGATCGAGTTGTGAAGCTGCTTGCTGCTGAAATTGTGCTCCCAGAGGAGGACCAACCGCTGTGGATCGCGATACGGCAGCTCGCGTAACAGGACCGTGTTCACGACCGAGAACATCGCGGTGTTGGCGCCGACGCCCAACGCGATCGCGAGCACGGCCGCGATCGTGAAGGCCGGGCTCCGCGAAAGCGCGCGGAGCGCATAGCGAAGGTCCTGATAGAGGAGGTCCATACTCGCGCTCGCAAAGGTTGTGCTGAAATATCAGCAGCAGACGCCGAAAGACAAGCCCTGATGGTGTTCTCACTCGGCGCGGAGCGCGCACATCGGGTCGACGCGCGTCGCGCGCGCCGCGGGCAGATAGCTGGCGAGCACCGCCGCCAGCGCCAGCAGCATCGCAACTCCAGCGAACGTGAGCGGGTCGGTCGGCGTCACACCGAACAACAGCGACGCCATGAATCGCGTCAGCAACACGCTCGCGACGAAACCAGCCGCGATGCCCGCGCCCCCGAGCGCCAGTCCGCGACGCACGACCATTCGTCTCACCTGGCCAGGCGCCGCGCCTAACGCTATACGGATGCCGAGCTCGCGCGTGCGCTGCGTCACGATGTACGACAACACCCCGAACACCCCAAGCACCGCGATCACGAGCGCGATGCCGGCGAACACGCCCAGGAGCGCGGTCGACCAACGCGCCGGCGCGATGGCGGTCGATAATACTGTTTCCATCGTCTGCATGTCGCGCACCGGGAGCGTTGCGTCGATCTCCCGAACGGCCGCGCGCACGGCCGATGCGACCGCAATCGGATCCTGCTGCGTTCGCACGACGAAGGAGAACCGATTCCACCACGGCATCACCGTCGTGGGAATGTAGACCGTAGGCAGAGGGCTGTTCCCGAGTCCCGCGTCGCGCGTGTCCGACACCACACCGACAATCGAGGCGCGCTGAAAGAGGCGATTGTCGGGCGCGCCGAGGTAGATTGGCTTGCCTAACGGCTCCTCATCGCGATAATACTTTCGGACGAGCGCGGCGTTCACGACGACCGCCGGCGCGTCTTTGCTGTCCGTCGACTGAAGCAGACGACCGCGCTCGAGCACGATCCCGATCGTCGAGAAGTACTCTGGCGTCACCACGCGATAGGCCTCGCCCGTTGGATTCACGCCCGCCGGCAATGGGCGATCGATCCGGTTCAACCACGCGCCGATCCCGCGGCCCGTGACTGGCAACTGACTCACGAGAGCGGCGGCGCGCACACCCGGCAACGCCTCGATTCGCGCGAGCGCCCGCGGAAAGAAGGTGGGGTTCGGCTGCGAGAGGCGAATGCTGAAGGTCAGCAGTCCTTCGCGCCTAACGCCGGGATCCACTCGCTGGAGCAACGCGAAGCTGCGGAGAAGCAGTCCGGCGCCGGCCAGCAACACCATCGCCAGCGCCACTTCGGCCACGACGAGCACGCTCCGCGTCCACTGGTGGCTGGAGCTCCCACGCGATCCGTCGCGGAGCACCTCGCTGGACGAGCCCCGAGACAGTTGCAACGCCGGCACGACGCCAAACAAGAATCCCGCGACCATCGATACGACGAACGCAAACGCGAGCACCCTGCCGTCGAGCGCGATTTCACTCGCGCGCGGCAAGTTGCTCGTTACGGGAGCGGCGAGCAGCAGTTCCAGGAACAATTTTCCGATCGAGACGCCGAGCGCTCCACCGATGAGCGCGAGCAAGAGACTCTCCGTCAACAGCTGGCGCGCGACGCGCCCCTGCCCCGCGCCGAGCGCCTGCCGCACGGCAATCTCGCGGCGGCGGATCGCTGCGCGCGCAAGAAGCAGATTGCCCAGGTTCACACAGGTGATGAGGAGAACAAAACCGACCGCGCCCATCAGAACGAGGAGACTCGTTCGCGAGCTACCGACGAGTGTCTCCTGCAAGGGCTGGACGGCGATCTTGAGGTTGGTGTCGAAGACGGGCCAATCGCGACGTAGCCGCGCGGCGACGGTCTCCATCTCGACACGTGCCTCCTCGAGCGTCGCACCATCCGCAAGGCGACCAACCGCTTGAATGAAATACTGATCGCGGTTCGCGCGAAAGCCGGCATCGAAGTGCGCGGGGACGAAGAATGCCGACGGTTCCCCCATGAATGAAAAGTCCGGCGGCATCACGCCGACGATCGTCCGCGGCGTCCCGTCCACGGCGATGCTCTTCCCGAGAACGGTTCGATCCTCGCCGAAGAGATCGCGCCACGTAGCGTAGCTCAACACGATTACCGGCGGCGACGCCGGATCTTCGTCCGCCTCACTGAGGAGGCGCCCAAAGAGCGGGGGCACGCCTAACACCTGCAGCATACCACCAATGCTCTGCGTGCCGTCGAGCAGCTGCGGCTCGCCGTGTACGATCAGAGTCCCGGACCGATCGGCAAAGCCGGCGATGCGCATCGTTCGTGAGCTGCGTTGCCAGTCGAACAGATTGGCGGGCGAGGTCACCGACACCGCGCCTGGCGCGCTCGACGACTGCTCGCCGACAGCGACGAGCCGCGACGGGTCACGAAACGCGAGCGGGCGGAGCAACACGCCGTCCACGACGCTGAAGATCGCGGTATTCGCGCCGATGCCTAACGCGAGCGTCAGTGCGGCAACGATGGTGAATCCCGGACTGCGACGCAGCGAGCGCGCGCCGTAGCGAACGTCCTGGAGCAGCGACTCGAACATGCCCTGGCCCGTCGATCGAGCGCCGGGAGAGAGAGATCGGCTCACTCGTTCGGCTCGCCGCTCGCGGAGCGCGAGTCGCGTGAGGCCGGGCAGCTCGGAAACGAGCGCGCCGATTGCACCCAGGCGGCCGGCTCGCTGGCGAGCCTCGGCTTCCAGCTCGGCAAAGACAGCGATCATCTGATGCGCGAACTTCCGGTGGAAGTCCGCGGGCAGAAGCATCGCGAGAATCGCCCGATACGCGCGGAGTACGCCCGTCAGTCGGTAGTCGGTCATGCGCGTGCCCCCTTGGCGCTGGCGCCTAACGGCGGCAGGAGCCGCTTGGCGCGGGCCATTGCCGCGAGTTGCTCGAGTCTCCGAGCCTCGGCGCGTGCGACATCGCGGCCGAGCCTCGTCAGGCGATAATACCGCCGCCGCGGGTCAGTCGGCGCGCCGGCGGGACGCGTCGTGCGCTCCTCGATCCACCCGCTCTCGAGCAGCCGTTTCACCGCGGCGTACAGCGTACTCGCGGTCAGACGTAGGCCGCCGTCCGTTCGCGAGGCGACGTCCTGGATGATCGCGTAGCCGTGCAGATCGTCGTCGACGAGGGATAACAGGATGTGAAAGACCTGTGTCGAGAGCGGAGCGGGGAGTCGAGAGTCGGTATCGCTCATGGTGTCGTCAGGAGTCGTGAACTAGTGGACGGTGTTCTTCGCGGAATGTCGGGACGAGTCGCGTCGAGGGCGAGCTCCAGAAGCGAGACGTGAGTAATGAGCTCCGGCCTTTTCGATGTGGCACTCAGGCCTCTCACCCACCATCAGCGAGCCCAGCTCCGAGCCACGAGAAGGCAGCAACGAGCTGCGAGATCGAGCTCGAGCCGCGAGCCATCTCGAATCTCAAGCTCACGCCCTTTCCCGAAATTCCGCGATGATCCCAGTGTTGTCATAGTGCCCCGGAGCGACCCCGCTCCTGCTATCGACATGTCGCTGATATACCGTCGCACGGTATATCGCGCCATGCTATAGCGCCGTCAAGAGCCATGTGACAAGTCGGACGCTGGTGGACATTGCCAGGACGCCATAGAATTCTCTGACGGCCGTAAGGGCGGCCGACGGTCCGCGTAAAGGGTCCAACCCACCCGACGACGTGCGTCGACAATTCGAGACCCTGACTTCCAAGCCCGAGTGACGCGGACGCCGGGCGCCACATGGAAGGAAGGCGTCTATGACCAGCCCAGAGCAGCCCCACTCACTGCCCGAGCGCCCCTCGCTCGAGTACCTGCGCAAGGTCGCCAAGAAGCGGCTGCGCGACCTCCGACACACTGATCCGCACGCCAAGCTCGCAACGGCACTCCTCGCCGTCGCGCGTGACTACGGATTCTCCAGCTGGCGGGCCCTCAAAGCCGAGATCGCGAAGCGGGAGAAGGATCGATTCGCTGTCTTCTTCGATGCATGCGCCGAGGGCGACGTCGAGCGCATGCGCCAGCTCATCGCGGAAGATCCATCACTCGTTCGAGTAGCAAACACTAATGAGCCGCACGGCGGATGGACCGCGCTCCACTCGGCGGCCCGTCGTGGCCACCTCGACGCGGTGCTCCTGTTGCTCGAACATGGCGCGGATCCGAATGCACGCGAGGCCGGCGACAACACGTACCCACTCCATTGGGCCGCTGCGGCCAGACATATCGAGACCGTGCGCGCTCTCCTCGACGCCGGCGGTGACGTCCACGGTCTCGGTGACCTGCACCAGCTCGACGTCATCGGCTGGGCCACGTACTTCCATCCCGAGCAGGAGGATGAGCGGCCGGACGTCGTCCCCCTGCTGCTGGAGCGTGGCGCGCACCATCACATCTTCTCGGCAATGTCGATTGGCGATCCCGATCTCATTCGCGCACTCGTCGAGGAGCATCCCGATGCGCTCGACAGACGCATGTCGCGTTTCGAGCACGGCCTCACGCCACTGCATTTTGCGATGAGCCGAAAGCGCTACGACCTGCTCGATCTCCTGATCGAGCTCGGAGCCGACCTCGAGGCCGAAGACGACGGCGGACAGACCGCGCTCGCCGTGGCGATGCTGCGCGGCGATCAGGAAGCGATGCGCCGCCTCCACGCTGCCGGAGCCAAGCAACCACCGACGATCTCGACGCCATCGTTCACACAGGGAATGAGCAAACTCTCAGGCTCGATCACCAGGATCGTCCCGATGATCACCGTGCCAGACGTCGCGACGGCGCTCGACTGGTACACGTCGATCGGGTTCACGGAGGTGGCGCGCTATGGGGATAGTGGCGTCGCCAATTTCGGGCTTCTGTCCTTCGGGGGCGCGCAGCTCATGCTCAACATGCACGGCAAAGTTGGCCGGCACGACGCGGGCCTGTGGTTCTACACCGACCGGATTGATGAGCTTTATCAATTACTCAAGTCGCGCCAGCTCGAGGCGGCTCGCGCCTCGCTCGCCGGCGACGCATCGGTTCACCAGAGTATCGAGTTCGTCGAGGACATCTACGACCCCTTCTATGGAGGACGGCAGTTCAGCATCCTCGACCTGAACGGTTACGAACTGCTCTTCTATCAGGAGTAGCCTGACACCAACCAGGCGCGGTGTACGTTCATATGACTATGCCCGAAGCAGACGACAATAGGCCCGAGCCACCTGATTGGCTCAGCCCAGACTACGCGTCCCTCGACGAGGCGAAGCCGGCGGTCGACACCGCGACCGACCCGCCACCACCTCGGCATTTCGTGGCGCCGCGACCAGAAACTGGTTCGGAGGTTCAATACAGCCTTGCCCGCCTCGCGAGAGAATTCCTCGACGCGGTCGACGGCCTGGCGGACCGGATTGCCGCAGGGCTTGGACTTCGATAGCGTTGGAGGGTGCAGCCGTTAGGCAATGCAACCAGCCCCGCCAGGCGTAAGCGCGCCGGGCGGGGCTGCTGTCATACGTTCACGCGAACGGACAGACCGCTCGCTCGGTCGCGTCTCAGCTCGGACTACGCGACCCACCGGAGGATGAACCACTCGAGAAGCTCGAGCTCGATTGCCCGCTCTGCGCCTGATTCGTGTGTTTCTCGCGATTGTGCTTGTCGAGATCCTCACGCGAGTCGAGATGCGCGCCGCAGACCTTGCAGTCGAATTCGTGCGAATGTGCCATGAGAAGCTCCTGTTCGGTGTGCAGTGGGAGCATTCTGCATGAATTGGTCTCGCGCGTGGTCCGTGTCCCAAATTTTCGTGACCAGGCTCGACCGTCACGCGTTCCAGCTGAGCGCGAATAAGACGTCGTCGGCCAGCGCTCGCCACTCGGAGGGGTAGTTCCGCACTCGTCGCACCACACCGTCACTCTCGAACACCAACGAGGGCGACGTGCGACGATCGAAAACCGTCGGCGGAAGCTCATAAACGCGCCACGGCAAGCCTTCAATCACGAGCTCGCGCGCGCCTCGCTGCGCAACGCGGATGAGCGCGGAGGCGTCGTTGTCTGGCATGAGCAACAACTTGCCCTGCCAAGTCGCAAGTGGAAGTGTCCGGCATCACCTCGGGGTCATAACAAGAGAGCCCGCCAGAAGGCGGGCTCCCTTGCTGCGGCCGAGGGTAGGGTTCGAACTACCGGCCGAATGAAAACCCGTTACCGCCGCAAAATCGAACGCCCCACTCAGCGGATCGGCAGCGGCATCGCGAGTGGTGAGCGGCCTCAGATGCGGTTGTTCTCCGAGACACGGGAGCTCGTTGCGTTCCTCGGCGCGTTGACCGATACGGTGGTGTCCCGCTAAGTCTGCGTGGAGCGCGAGCTCGAGGCTCGAAAAGTCAGTGGTGAGATCCGGCCTACTCCGTGAGGCGTTGCGGGCCTCTCACCCACGACGTCGAGCCCAGCTGCGAGCAGATGGTGGGTGAGAGGCCGGAGTGCCACATCGAAAAGGCCCGATCTCATAACTCACCTCTCGCTTCTGGAGCTCGGCCTCGACGCGACTCGTCCCGACATTTCCCGATGAACCAATTTTGGCATGGTGGCCAGCATCCCTTGCCATGAAGATTTCTCTCACGAAAATCACTTAGAAGCCCGGCGGCCGCTCGCTTGCGACGTTGAGCGATTGCTCGAGCGCGAGTCCCGCGCGCGCAATGGTTCCTTCGGCGAACAACTGCCCGATCAGAGTCACTCCGTGCGGCACTCGCCGCGGAGGTGAGAACTTTGGTAACGGATGCGCTGGGTCGGGCGCCCAATCGCTTCGCGCTTCGGCCACCTGGACGAAACCCGTCCGCAGCGTCAGCGACGGATGACCCGTGTTGTTCGAGATGACGAGCATCTCGTCTCGGAGCGACGGTACGAGCAGGAGATCCACCTGCGACATCACGCGCGCCATCTCGCCGGCCACTTTGCGACGCAGGCGATCGGCCTGCACGAAATCGACGGCCGAGAGATAGCGCGCCTCGCGGAAGAGGTTGGGCCACGCGTCGGGAACCTGCACCTTGAGCTGATCCGCCTGACCACTCAGCGTCAGTTCCTCGAAAGCCGCTGCTGCTTCGGCGAAGAGGATTACGTTGAGCGAATCGTAAGGCCAGTCGGCGAGCGTGATCGGCGTCGGCTCCATACCCAGCTTTCGCATAGCCTCGAGCGTCGCGCGGTCGACGTCCGTCGCCGGCGCTTCTTTCATCCAGCTCTCGATGTACCCGACGCGCAGTTTTTTTATCGGCGCACTGGCATCGAAGTCGAGTCGTGACGGCACGCTCGCAACGTCTCCCGCGTCCGGACCGCTGATGGCGTGCAGCACGAGCATCGTGTCTTCCACGCTGCGCGTCATTGGCCCGAGCTTGTCGAGCGACCAGCAGAGCGTCATCGCGCCGGTTCGTGGCACGCGGCCGTACGTCGGACGCAATCCGGTGACGCCGCAGCGCATGCTGGGGCTCACGATGCTTCCGCCGGTCTCGCTGCCTATCGAGAAAGCGACGAGCCCCGCAGCGGTCGCCGCGCCTGGACCAGCGCTCGACCCTGACGCACCCTCCTCGAGCAGCCACGGGTTCATCGTCTGGCCGCCGAACCAGATGTCGTTGAGCGCGAGCGCGCCCATGCTCAACTTCGCGATGAGTACCGCGCCCGCGGCCTTGAGCCGCGCCACGACCGCCGAGTCGGCGTTAGGCACGCGATGCTGGAACGGCTCGGCGCCGTAGGTCGTCGCGATGCCCGCCGTGTCGAGCAGGTCCTTCACGCCGTACGGAATCCCGTGGAGTGGACCGCGATACTTCCCGGCCGCGATTTCGGTGTCGGCTTGCTTGGCCTGCGCGAGTGCGGCGTCGCGCGTGAGAGTAATGATGCATCGCAGCTTGCTGTCGTAGCGCTGGATGCGATCGAGGTAGATCTGCGTTAGGCGAGTGGAGGTGAGCTTGCGCGTCTCGAGCCAGCGCGAGAGCTGCGTGACCGGAGCGTAGGCGATATCGGCGTCGTTCGTTGGCAGCGGGCCAGGATCGATGGCGCTGCGAACGAAGC